>DUCL01000222.1 GCA_012959845.1 Candidatus Poseidoniales archaeon | reverse complement strand
CCTGGCATTCCGCTATCCATACTTTCCACCTCAAACAGCCGTGACGCCTCTTGTCCAAAAGTTCTGCGTCAGTCTCGCCACTCAGCCCAGTCTTGCCAACCTTGCTCGCGATACCACCAGATTCCAACTTCATCTTCGTACCATTCAGTACCATTTTCATCGATAGTGATTCCATCATCTGATTGTTCAGTTTGTTGTTCTTCCTCTGCCTGATATTCGGAATCACCATCTACTTCGTTGAATAATTGGGAAGAAGGCCTTGAATCCGGTGCATCTTCTCCGATAGTAGTTCCCTCAGCCTTCAATTCATCAAGAGATTTATTTGATTTTGGAATGAATGTTTTTGATTGTTGTTTGCTATCTGGAACATCTTCCTCATCAACCCAGTCAACGTCTTCGAAATCAAAGTCGTCGTCTTTAGGTCTGAGAACTACCACTGCTCCCCCGATTATTGCAAGAACAATGAATGCTCCAATTCCAAGGTATAACCCTATATTGCTTTCAGCATAAGTTGGAATAGTATTGTTATTATCTATATTTGAATTGTCAACTATTTCCGCCTCTAAATTCCAGTTAAACTCACCGCTAATAGTGGCTTCCAAACTCCATTCTGTGGCAGTTGTTGTCATAGTCCAAGGCACACCCATACTTCCGGCAAACAAACCAGTTGATGGCCCGTTTCTAGTGATTGTAAAGGTTATTGTCGCTGAATCATTAGCCGCTATTAGATATGTATTTGTTGAACTGCCAAACTCGATTGCAACTTGATTTCCGAGAAGAATCTCAACGCTTACTTCAAATGGATTGGAGTTAGATAATGTGCATGCTAATGAGGTGTCAGTTGCATTTTGTTCCCATGCATAATTCTGCACAGGACAATTTAGAACGACTGAACCGATTAGAGTGGGTTGCCAGGAAGTAGTATTGTTTTCTGTACCATTCTCGGTTTCATTAGTTTCAACAGTATCATCAACCCAAGCCAAAAAGGTAATATTAATATTATCATTATCGAAATCTAACCAACTCAATGTATTCAAAGACCAAACCATTAGAATTGTGTTTTCAGTTGTGAAATTGCTAATTTCTATCACTCCACCTTTTACCTCTTCAGTTCCAGATGAAACCATATCGCCGTCAATTGTTTCTATTTTCCAGCCGTACTGAATTCCTTCTAGCAAAAATTGTTGCTCTATTAATGGTGAACCGACGTTGATTGATGTTGTAAATGAACTGTCTTCATTTAACTGGGCAGTACTACTTGCTGTAACAATTGTATGGACCTTGGCAATCATAGTTTGGTTGAGTGTCACATTGTCAATCGGTTGTAATAGAATGTTATCACTTGAACCTGAATATCCTGCACTAAATTCAACATCACCAACCATGCCGAATATCACATTGGATAATTCACTTAATTCAGCAACTGAAACCGCTTGCCACAAACCGTTTTCATCGGTAACTCCTGTGAAATTCTGTGTGAACGAAGGATGCTCAATCATGAACCATAATTCTTCACCCTCTATTGATTGGCCTTCCGCCATCAGTGTCAAACTGACGTCTAATGGCCCTGCTGCATCGAGATGGCTCTCTTGTTGATGCGAACTAGCAGAAATATTCCATGTTAGATTTGCTGAACGAAGTGTATCATTTCTGGTATAAACTGGTCCATAGGATTGAATTTCTTCAGTTGTATTGCCAAGTGAATCATATCCGATGATTGAAACCCAATATGCGGTCCCATCAATTAATTGTGATTCAGAAGAACAGCAACTAAGTGTTACATTGACTACATCTGGAGTTCTAGCTCCTGAATAAGAACTGTAATTGAGTGAAGAAACATTCGTTACATTATTGGTTGAGATATAGATATTGTATTCTGTTATTGTGTCGTCGCCCGCATCCCATGCAATATCCAAATATCCTCCTCCATCATTAGGAGTATCTTGTGCCGTTACTCCTGTTATGGCCG
>DUCL01000221.1 GCA_012959845.1 Candidatus Poseidoniales archaeon | reverse complement strand
GTGAAGAGGAATCAATTTGGATTGAAAGAAATGATTTTGAATTTAAATTCCACCTGGACCGCTACAAATATCCGAATCGGTATGAGGATATTGATGTGCTAGAACAAAGAAATGCTGCACTAAAGTATCTTGAAGATTTAGATGCTAATCTGCAGAATATTGGACTTAATGAAAATCTAAATGATTCACTTTTTCCCTTTGTTCGCCAATTCGCTAACCATGATAGAGATTGGTTTGATATTCAACCTTGGACAAATGTTCATGATTGGTTAGCCAACAACCTCGCAAGCGATGAGTTCAAAATTTGTATGAACAAAAACAAGCAATGGTTTGAGGGAGATTCCCCACTATTATTTCCTGCTGAATAATCAATTAGCCATAGTCAAGTGTTTGACAGATGGTGCAATTCCCAAGTCTTCGGGGAAGAATTTGGTGGCAACAGGAATCGGCATTGGTGATATTTCAGTACCAACCAATGCAACTCTACTAGGTCTTGAATCGGAGAGAACTTTTCTTGCGGTCAAAGGTGCGATTTTATTACTAAAATCCATAATATCTTCATGACTTGGCATATTTTCAGCGGCCAAGTTTTCCCTGCTATGTCCAACGAATACATAGCCCTTATTTTCGATGAAATCTGGGTCGGCCCGCAAATCTAATTTTGCAAACTCTTCGATATTTTTATCAGACATATTGATGCCTTTCATCAATGTATGACGGCAAACGATTCTAGTGTCTAATGATGGCAAAAGGTCGATGGTCTCCTCGAATTTATCCCATGCATTTGTATTCCATTTTGGCTTGCATACCGCATCAAAAATTTCCTTATTTGGAGCATCGACAGAAACATAAAGTTGAGTCGGTAAAACGTCAAGATTTTCGATCACTTTAGGCAGGGTGCCATTGGTCACCAACATCGTTGTCATTCCGTGCTCGTGACATAACTCCATATATTCACTAAGGCGTGTGTAAAGAGTAGGTTCTCCATTGAGAGAGATAGCAACATGCTTTGGATTTTGAGCATCTTGCCATTTTTCTCTTGGAACTTTATCATTGCCTTTGAAGCCGGAAAGGAGTCTTCTTTGTGCTCGTACCGACTCATATAACATTTCCAGTGGGTCTTGGTCGGTCAATTCCAAGGTGTCCATATGCGGCTCTCTCCAGCAGTAAGTACATGCTAGGTTACACTGGTCGACGACAGGAGACATTTGCAGGCAACTATGGCTTGCAACTCCGTAAAATTTGCCTTTGTAGCACTGGCGGTCTCGTAGTAGAGATTCTTTAGTCCAATGGCAGGTTTTGACTCCGCCATGTTCTCCAATAATGTGGTAACGTTGCTTTTGCAATTTTGCTTTTAGTGCTAAATCCATACCCATCGGGTTCACTTCCTCAGCCAGGTTTCCACTGTTGAGATGCGAGTGCAACTACTTCGGGAACTGGCTCGGTTAACCGATGCTAATACTACCCATGTTTCAACTTCGCGATTTGGACCAAAGGGCAAAATCACTTGTTAATCATCGGCAAGAAAGCATTTGCAGCCTTCTCAGCAGCATTTGCTACATCGTCTAAGCGTTGCAGGATTCTGTACATATGCATAGCCGCAAGTGGTTTGTCATCACCTTCAGAGAATACATAGGCAGCAGCAATACTCTCGCGTTCATCAGCACCATGTTCAAGAAGATTAACCTGCATAATTAAATCATTGAGAACAACCTTTTGCTTCGGAGCAAACCCAGATTGAGTCAAGAAATTTAGTTGGTCCACAGTTTCAGAATACTTCTGAACGGTCAAGTGAACTGCTTCTGCCATCGCCTTCAAATTTTCTCTTGCTTTGTCATCGACCATCAATTCCCTAAACGAAATCTGTTCTGCAACATTTTGCGCATAATCAGCAATTCTGTCTTGGCGTGAAAGCATATGCAAGAATGTATCTCGCCCGATTGCAACCCTTACTCCAGTTCCTACGTGATTACGTAGGTCTGTTTTGATATTATCAGCGTCTAATTCAGCAGCAATCGTTGCAGTAATGTGCTTGCTAGCATCCTTTCCTTGAGATGCCACAGTAACGGCGGTTAGCATATGCTCAACAGTCTTCTCAACAGCCTTTGCATGCTCGTAGAACATATCAAACGGTGTTGAATCCAGAGTGTCATATGGTGTAGTATCCACCAATTCCACCTTTCTCATTTCTCCACTGTCAGGACGCATTACAACCGCCAAAGTTAACGCGATTGAGAGTAATGTCACTATTGCTACATTGACTGGTGTTCCAGCGAATAGGATTACGAAAAGAACAGCCCCTGCGCCAGCGATTGGCAGGCTTGCCACCCAACTTGCTGCAATCTTTGCAAAGACTCTGAAATCAACAGCACCAGCACCACCTGCAAGTCCAACACCAACCACAGCACCGACTAAAGTGTGGGTTGTTGAAATCGGAACAGCTAGGAATGGCATTGAGAAGATTAGTACTGTAGTCGCAGCACCAAACTCAGCAGCAAAACCTCTTGAAGGGGTAATATGAGTTATTTTCTTACCAATAGTGTCCATGACCTTGTAGCCCCATGTCGCGACACCAATAGTAATACCAATACCACCTATTAGCAATAGGAATAATGGAACTCCAAGATCACCATCTGACAATGTACCACTTGCAGAAGTTGCAATATCCCAAATCGCTGCCATTGGTCCAATCGCATTTGCAACATCATTCGCACCATGTGCAAATGCTACATAACAAGCAGTGATTATCTGTAACCAAATGAACACACGTTCAACGCCTTCCATTCCTTCTTCCTTGAATTGGTAGCGGCGTAAAACCATCCACAAAACAAAACTGGCCATCATTCCTACCAACAATGCAACGCCTAAACTGTTGATTGGAATCCAGGCACCATCGGCGAATGGATTGAATGTGGAGCCTTCTTTAGCAGGTAACCAACTGGCTTTGTCTATGTATCCTGCAGAATCAAGGTTTGAATAAAATCCTTTCAGTGCTTTGAATTGGAACGCAAGACCTAGTACAAAAAATGTAGGCAAAGCAAGAATCGGCGCTAATTTTTTGGTTTGTGCAAGCGGGTTTTCATTATTGAAAATAAGCCGCTTGATAACATAGAATGAAATGAATGCAAGAATGCCGCCTAACAATGGAGATGCAACCCAACTCAATACAATTTCTAGTACTTTGTCCCAATTTACAGAAGAAGGTTGAATGTATAATCCCATACCGATTACCCCACCGACAATACTGTGCGTAGTTGAGACTGGCATACCATACCGTGTGGCGATTGTTAGCCAAATAGCAGCAGCCAATAATGCAGCCATAAATCCGTACATTAATTTTTGACTTAACGCTTCAGAAAAGCCAGCATCACCAAAGTCCAAAACACCTTTTCTAATAGTTTCAGTAACGTGACTTCCAAAGAAAACAGCGCCTGAAAATTCGAATACAGCAGCGACAATAATCGCCCTACGTAGGGTCAATGCGCCCGAACCAACAGAAGTTCCCATCGCATTTGCAACATCGTTTGCACCTATGTTCCAAGCCATATACGCGCACACAACAAAAGCAGTTCCGAGAAGTATGGTGGTTGGTTCCATGTACCATTCTAGTTGCTATCGGTATATATTGAACATTATAGGTAATCTATATAGGTCAATATATATTGGTGCGTTTATGGCTGAAGGCGCTGGTGGTTATGAAGTGCGAAAAGTGCAACTTACTGGTGGGGCAACCTATACGATCAGCCTTCCCAAAGCATGGGTCGTTGAGAATTCAATACAAGCGAAAAATCCACTTAGAATAGATTGGAGGCCCAGTGGTGCTTTGAGAATAACTCCACTTGACATGTTTGAAAACAAATACCAAAGAGCGATATTTAGTTGTAAAGAAATTAATTTTGATAGTTTGCATGATCATCTAATGGGGGCTTACATCTCAGGTGCTGATGAAATATTAATCACCAATCTTACCGATAACAACAAGCAATATCAAGCACAAATCAGACGCTTTTTGAAAAATACGCGTGGCTTTGAGATAATAGATGAAGAAAATAATTCAATACGAATGGTTTGTTTGTTGAATAGTGGAGAGATGCCTCTGTATGCGAGTTTGAATCGAATGTATTCGCAGCTGGTATCATTGATGAGAGATATTCTATTGGTATTTGATGGAGAGGGCATTGAACTAATCGAAGATGTGGCTGAACGTGAAGCAGATGTTGATGCGATGTTATATTTGGTCGAGAGGCAAGTAAGGGTAGCATTGGATTCCCATTTGGTAGCTTCATCATTAAAAGTGAGCCGACACCAAGCGCTTGAATATTCAAATTTGGCCCGCAGCCTAGAGCGAATGATGGACCACGCATTTCAAATCGGCACCAATCTTCTAGAATTTCAAATGCCACAATTATCCATTGAATCTGCACCGTTATGCGCAATTCCTCAATGGCTAGATGCTCTGAAAGAATTGATGATAAATATTAGAACCAAACAATCACCAAGGATTGAATCTGCTCGAAATGAGTTAAAGCAAGCACAGCAATTGCTTGAATCACACGAGGAAATACTGATGAGAAGCGACAAGAAAGCGGCTACAATTTTGTTTGAATTCAAGTTATCCGAGTCACTGAGGCGCCAATGTGCTTATGCGAGGGATTTTGGAGAGATACTTCTCAATTTGAAAGTAAACGATGAAATGTTCTCAGGTAGAATGAATGAAGAGTAAGTGTTCTATGCGATACTTACTTTAATTATTACACCTCCGTGTTGGCAACTTTACCGCCTGTTAATATAGGGTGCGCTTTACATTTTACATTACCGGAGTGCAATGGATTAGCCGGATGAGTGATGGAAATGGATATTGAATTAGAAACATATGTTGAACAAATAATGGATGAGCAAATAACTCGAAACGGTATATTTATTGGATTTTCTAATTTGATAAATAATTTCGCTTATGGTGTTAGTTTGTTTAGAGGTTCCATTGACGAGCGTCTGGCCTTAGTTCTTCAATCTAGGAGGCTTTGATGATGGACGAATTATTAGATAGTTATGTTGAAATGGTGATGGCACAGCAGGAAGTAACCAATGGCATCAAATTCTTTTCTTGGATTAATTTCTTCAAGCGATGATACATACTTGATGAATATTCTTCAGTTAGTTTTGTACTTGAAACTGCTACATTGAAGTACTAAGTTAATAGCGCAATAATTGTTTAGCATGCTTGTCGTTGACGGTTTGAGAAAAGGCTTCGGCTCTGGAACTAATCGCTTAGAGGTCTTAAACGGCGTCAACATGAAACTTGAACTGGGTGAATTAGTCGCTTTAATGGGGCCTTCTGGTTGTGGAAAATCTACACTTCTCAATATTATTGGTGGATTATTACCCGCTGAAAGCGGTACAATTACTCTAAAAGATAAGGTATATGGGCAAAAAAGTCCGTCAAATGTTGTTGATATTAGACGCGAATATGTTGGATGGATTTTTCAAGATTTTCATCTACTTGAACATCTAACGGCAATAGACAATGTAGCTATGGCACTCGAATTATCGGGGATGGTATCAAAAGATGCAGAGGATGCTGCTCGTAAAGCACTGATTAAGGTAGGACTTGAAGATAGAATGGAACATATTCCAGATCAATTGTCCGGTGGGCAACAACAACGTGTTGCTATCGCTAGAGCGATTGCAGGAAATCGCCCCCTCCTTCTTGCTGATGAGCCGACAGGCAATTTGGATATTGCAAGTGGTAAAGAAGTCTTACAATTATTCAAAGACCTTTGTCATGACGAAACAAATCCAATTTCAATATTGATGGTAACACATGACCCAGACTTAGCATCTAATGCTGACAGGATGCTATTGCTGACCGATGGAGTGACCAAAGCATCTGATATTCGTTCTGCTTGGGGATTGGATGATGAAGATGGGGGTGAAGAGGAATGAGTGCTGAGAAGGAATTGGTTGAATTGAAGCCAAGTGATTTCGCTAAGTCATTGAATTTCCCAATGCGAATGATGCGTAAGGTGACTGAGACTCCAGGGCAACTTCGTCTTGCAGGATTGAGCGCATGGCGCGGCAAAGAGCGCGGGCTTGCAGTAATCGCAGGTGTTTTCCTTGCTTCATTGGTAATTACTACTGTTCTTTCATACGGAGTAGGTTTGTCACAGTTATTCTTGGAAGAATCTCTCAAAGGTGAGCCATTTGATGCCAAAATAGAATTCGCTAGAACTCCTACAGATACTTCTTCGGGATGGTCCAATAACACTACAACCATGACCAATGTTTGTGATGAGTTAATGTTAGAATTCAATGAATTTACTGATTGTACGCTTGTATTAGGACGGCAAGGAATACACAGTGGTGGATTTTTCAATCAAGAATTTATTGTTGCACAGCCACTTGAGATGAATTCAGTTTATGATGATTCAAATCCTTATTGGGATAATATTACTTTTAGTTACCCAGAGTTAACAGAATCCGGACCTCCAATATCAGATATGCGTTCAGTTCGTTTCCTAGGGCCTGAGGCCTTTGATGGAGAATTTGCTAATCGTCTTGGTGGCAATATCATAGCCGGAATGGGAGAATGGCCTACGCCTGAAAATATGAGCGCACAAAGAGGAGTAATTCTTCCTTCTACTGTTGCTTCTCAGGCTAAGGCCAATGTGGGGGATGTACTCGAATCACTGACTTTCGCTTATGTTGTTGATGAATCAACTTTGCTTGAGGGTAGTGTTACAAGCGATAATTGTGATGGAGAAATAACTCCTGAAATCAATGAAATGATTTACTGTCGAATGATGATGACTACAACAAATTTGACAGTTGTTGGCGTTTATGACCCATGGGACCTTGGAAATCCAACTCTTGGACCTAATCCAATCTTTACAACATGGGAGGTTCTTAATGAATCACAGCGTTCAATATTGATCAACAACGATCACATGTATCTAGGCGTTACTGTTGACCGAGGTCAATTACCGACTACTTCCACAGATGATGCCGCTGAATGGCTTGAAGACCTTGGAACACGTGTACAAGGGGAAAATTATACCGATGAAGGCGTTGAATTATACTATACTGATATTATCGGAGGGACCATTATTTTCCTCAACATTTTCCTTGGCTTAATCCAAATATTTGATTATATTATCATGATCCCAATTGTTATTCTTTCTTTATCCGTTTTGATTTACGGACTTGTTCTTTCACTTGAACAGCGGAGAAGAGAAGTAAGTATACATCGTGTTATTGGTGCAGATGGTAGAAGTTTGCAAGGCATGGTGCTGCTAGAATTATTTGTCATGTCTTCAGTAGCATGGCTCGCTGGATACCTATTGGCATTATTAGCAGTTCCAATTGTACTTTCTTCGGTAGGGTTTATGGAATTTAGAATGGGTGATTTTGATGTTAATCCAACTCTCAGTATTTCCGCCACCATTCTCACTGCAGTCACCACTTTGGGTCTTGCATTGTTATTTGGTCGCAGCCGAGCACGAGAGTTCATCGCTCTTGAAATCGAAGAAGGTGTGCGCAAAACTACAACAAAAACCGAACCAAAACGCTGGCTTCACTGGCTTGCCTTCCTATTTGGAATGCTTGCAGTTACTGATACTTGGCTTGAAATGAATGGTAGTGAGGATGGTCTTGTTTCCAATTTCTTCGTCGAAGGGCTTCTTGGAATTTTTGGTCCCTTTGCACTTTGGATTGGTGGAGCACTTCTTCTTGGTAGAATTGGTGCCAAGGGTCCTCAAATCATGCAAGTAATCTTCGGACGCACAGCGTTGCTAAAGGATGTAAAGCGTGGCCTCAAAGGGTCAGGCTCAACTGAATCGGTTAACCGTCTTGCCGTCATTATGCTACTAACTCTTTCAATCGTCACACTTGCAGCAGTTCAAGGTTACACAGGAACATTAGTCGATGAAAAGACTGTAGATGCAACAGTTGGTTCTGATTTGCAAATCACACTTGAGCAAGAATATAATGAGGCACAATTGCTTGATTTGGTCTCGAACTATACCGGTGGTGATGTTACTTCTATTGCCACAACAGTACCAACTCTTGGTAAAGCAATTAACGAGCAACTCTACTTATCCGATTCGGACGGTGGAGATAAATTACAAACATGGGTATTGCTAGATGGTAATGAAGATGTATTGCAATGGAGTGAACAAGCATTGCCAGGAACAGATATCGAAGCAGCCCTTGCAGCCTACCGCAATGGTGGCTTTTCGGCTGGAGAAGATGCTGCCTATTCATTGGATATTGCAGGTTCAGGCCGTGGTGAAGAAAATAGGCTTGATGATGCATTGCTCAAACCCACGAGTACCAAGAGTGAAAATATATCTTTCACATGGGAAGAACTTACCTTAAATTTCTCTACAGGGGGGACAACACAACCTGATTCAACGGCGCTCTTCATAGCCTATTCATCACTGATGGAGGGTGACTGGTCTGGATTAAATCTCTCAGGACAAAATTTGAGCGGACGAGATTTCGGTCCGGTTGACCTTACAGGAACTGACCTTTCAAACGCAAACCTTGCAGGAGCAAACCTTGCTCAAGCTTTGTTGTATGATACCAATTTGGAGGGTGCGGACCTTTCAGGAGCAAATTTGAGAGAAGCAGTAATTGTAAATTTCATGGGTGGTTCCTTACAAGGTGCGAATCTTATCGGAGCAGATTTGACTGGAGCATTTGGAATTGCAGATCTTTCTAGTGCAAATTTAGGTAATGCAACCTGTCCAGATGGTACATCAGCAGAAGAAACCAGTTGTTCTTCTGGCCTATCACAAATCCCACCACCTCTTGCAGCCCCACTATTCTTGGCAGATTCATCAGTTAAAATCGTCATTACTCCACACAGTAGCAACATGTATTACATGGGCGTCCATGAGTATATTCCTGGCGTCAGTGCAGCAACCATGAGTTCGTCTCTCATTATTGGAGAAGCATCATGGCAATCACTGGTTGGACCAGACGCCGTCACTAACTATACCTCGTCGGTTTGGATTGTCAATGTCGATGGCATTAGCGGCGATTCTCTTGAAGCACTTGCATCAACATTATCGGCTGATTTCAGAGTCTCAAGTGTTATTGATTGGTCAAGCACACATAAGAGTGTAGAGAGAAATGGCGGACTTATCTTTGGAACACCAGGTCTTCTTTCATTACAATTTGTTGTAGCCAGTATTGCTGCGGTAGCATCCAGTTTCGTGTTTTTATCACTGGTATTGAGTCAACGTCAAAAGGAATTAGCAGTGCTTCAAGCGATTGGGGCATCTCCAAACCAAATCATTAGACTCGTATTATTTGAGATACTTTCCATCGTCATGGTCTCTATGGCATTAGGAATTGGCCTTGGAATAGGAGTTGCACTCTCATTCAACGGATTCTTTGATGTATTTGGATTCATATTCCAGATATTTGGTGGTACTTCAACTACGATACAACGAACTTTGGTCTATCCGTGGTATCAATTGCTTCTTGTTTCATTATCTGTATTTGCTGCAGTAGTTGTTGCATTATTGGTCACAACGCGCAGAGCCTTGAAATCTGACTTAGCCAGTGTGCTGAAGGGGGAGTGAAAATGAAAGATAGCATTTTACAAGCATCTGGACTTTATCACGTCTATGAGTCAAAGGCTGAAGACGGCAATGTAGTTGCATTGCGTGGCCTACATCTCGATATGAAAGAAGGTGAAGCAATTGCTGTTGTTGGCCCATCAGGTTCTGGAAAATCCACTCTGATGAAGTGTCTTGGTGGTTTGATGAAAGCCAGCGCAGGTTCGGTTTCATTAGCCGGGAAAAACATGACTAGGTTAACAGGACAAGAATTGGTTGAATTACGTCAAAAGACAGTATCATTCATCTTCCAAGAAGGTAATTTACTTCCTAATATGAATGCCCGAGATAATGTTGCACAGCCTCTTCGTCATCAAGGAATAACATCTAGAAAAGCCTTGAAATTAGCTGATGCAATGCTTGACCGATTAGGAATGGTTCACAGGGCTTATGCATTGCCAAAGATGCTCAGTGGAGGGGAACAACAACGAGTTGCTATTGGACGTGCTCTAATTACTAATCCACGTCTTATTTTCGCAGATGAGCCTACTGGTGCATTAGATCCAGTTACTAGTAGAGAAGTACTTGCTATGTTCAAAGACCTGCATCAAAATTCAGGCGTATCATTCCTTATTGTGACTCATTCAAAGGAAGTAGCATCTTTTGCTAATCGTTCTTTGGAATTACGAGATGGTCGCTTTGTCGCAGAACACGGTGATGATATTGATATTGATAACTTGAGTAAAGATAGAGAGTTGATTATTGATGAGACTGGTACAGTTACATTCCCTCCTGACCTATTGGTGAGGATTGGTGGGGCAGGACGTTATACTGTTGGGAATGTTGATAGTGGTTATATTTCTTTACAAGGTGAAGCGATTGAAACAATGGGCAAGATGGAACTTTCTAGTTCGTGCCCAGCATGTAAGCATGATTATGCTGGTAGCGAAGACCAATTATGTCCTTCTTGTGGCTCAAGCCGACCTATGGTGGAGGAATGAAAATGAAAACAGCAGTAACAATACTTGGACTATTAGAAGGGATTTCATTCCTAATTTTATTGGGTATCGCAATGCCACTCAAATATATGTTTGACAACCCTTCAGCAGTAGAATTAGTTGGACCAATTCATGGGTTTTTGTTTATTGCATATCTTGCAGCATTGTATTTAGGAGTTGGAAAGCATTGGACTAGTCAAGCACTTGTGCATGGTTTCATCGCTGCAGTATTACCTGCTGGGCCATTTATTCTCAAAGGAAAAATAGAATCTGGCGAGTATGAATTACAATAATCATACTTTGACGCCTTCTGGCCAAAGCACAAGAATCAAAGTTTTTCCTCTAGTTCTTGGAGTGTGTGTGGTGCCTCTATCCATCCAAACCAGTGACCCAGTAGGATAAGTTCCATCCTCATCCCAGACTTCCCCTTCTAGAACGAGGTAACATTCTCCACCAGGATGAGTATGTGGCATGAAAGCATCAACTTCAACTTCAGAATCGGCCTCATAGAGTACGAGTGAACAAGCATCTTCTCTGTGAAGTCTTCCAAGACGAACACCAGTTCCGAAATCTTTCCACTTTACATTTTCATTAAGCCATTGTTTGTCAATGTTAAATCCGAGCCAATTTGCCATGTCGTGAGTGAAGACCATGTATCTGGGACATAGAGCCAGCGATTGAAGTTTGCTTTTATTTCTCATTTGCCAACATTGAATAACTAGGGGGTTCAGTACCCCCTGAAACTAAGATGCGTAAACAACGAGACCTTCCTGTTACAATTTATCGAATTTTATTATATCTGTCTAGAATGAGGGAGTCACCTCCAGAAACCCGGAGGCAAGTTAGAATTGAAAGAGCCGTTTGTATAGATCGCAAAGAAGTAAGAGATTTCATGATAAAATTGGAAAATGGAGGGCTAGTCGCCAGTAAGGACACTGGAATAGTTGGTCGAGGAGGCCACCCTATAGTGACCTGGAATATTACTGAGGCTGGCAAAATGTGGCGTTCCGACATTGGTCGTTTTATTCAACTTGGCCAAAGGATGGAGATGTATCCCGAAGAATTCTTCTACTTACCTTCTGATGCAATTTAGAGGGTTAATTTACCCCCTATA
>DUCL01000220.1:3873-11716 GCA_012959845.1 Candidatus Poseidoniales archaeon | reverse complement strand
AAGACCATTTGCATCTGTTTTTGTGGTGCGGAGGACTGTATTTGACTCAATCTCAATTAATTCAACAGTTACATTTTCTACTTCTATCCCTTCTTCTGCTTGAATCGCAGAGCCAATAAGATCTACAGAATCTGGAGAGGTAAAGAACGATGAAGAAATTATGTCACCCGGATTACCTTGCAGAATCAAAGCACCACTCATCATTCCCAATAATGAACCCAACAAAATCAAAGATGCAGCGATAGTTCTCCAGCGTCCTCTTTCAACTTCCTCTAATTGTAACCAACGTTGTTTTGTTTGTTCGGCCGCCATTTCAACTGCAGCATCTATTTCTTCGACACTGACAACCAATTCTTCACTAGAAGCAATTGCTCTTTGTTCAGTCGCATCTTGTGAGGCTTTGAGTTGGGACTGAACACGTGCCTTCAGTGCGGCTTTTCTGTCTTCAACACTCTTGCCAGACACGTTACCACCTCCTCCGCTCAAACCATAGGTGTTCGTGCGCGGATATTACCCCTTTCATAGGAAGTCCGCGCAAGAAATCATCATTATTAATCGACAAAGCGCCTTAGGAATATCAAAGAAACTATGCTAAGAGCAATAACACTTGAAGACAATATCGCCAAAAGAGTTGAAGAATCTGCACCAATATTAGAATCATCATCAAGAATTAGTTGCTGTTCTATTTCTGGCTCATCTGAATATGTTGCCTTTTGAAGTTGTTCTAAAGGGGTGTCAATTGAGGTCCATGCCCCAGTTAGCAAGCCTAATTCTACAATTCTGCCAACGCTTTCAAGTGATTCTGCACTCACTTTGTCTGCAGTATCTTCTGTGGTGTGCCAATAACCTTGGAAAGGAGTTGCGTTTTCCCCGTATGCTAAGTCAATAATATCCAAAGAAGGAATCCCAAGAGAGAATGTATGGATATGGTCATCTATTACAGTCAACGATTGATTAGACCACATGACATCAGACCTTTGACCATTACAACCATCAATTTGATTGGATAGTCCAAGTTTTTGTCCTAATAGCATCATATTTTGGGTTAATATCGTTGTTGAAGGATTAATTTTTGTCAAATGTAAATCGGAATCTCCAATCATATCTAACAAAATAAATGATTCAGTGCGGTTAATTTCATCCCCCGATAAGTTGTCAGCCCATGCTTTTGCACCAAGAGTGTAGTTGTCTCCTTGATCTTCGGCATCAGAGAATAGTAGCATCACTTCATTATTCAAATCCATATTGGGAATGATTCTACCTAATTCGAGCAGAGCAGCAACTCCGCTGGCACCGTCATTCGCCCCCAAAATAGGGGTATTGCGAAGAGATTCATTAGAATCTTTATCGGCAATATTTCTGCTGTCATAATGCGCAGATAAGACAATTCGGCCCAAGGAATTTGTTTCATTTTGGCTTAGGTTTTGAGGCCTCCATGTTGCGATTACATTGGTTAGTTCAATCTCATGCGAAAGATGGCTGCTAAATTCAACATCCCAACCGAAGGATGTAAGATTTTCAGATAATGATGTTCTCAGTAATAATGAAGCGTTTGAACCAGGCAATCTTGGGCCAAGTTCAGTTTGCCATGAAACACTGTGATTTGCCGAGGTACCATTGAACTGTAATTGAGTTGTTTTTTGGCAAATGTCAACCGAATCACTCCAAGTATCGCTATTACCACTTACCGATACTACATTGGTTAGTAGAAAACAGGCAAAAACGATTCCAATGAGGCGTTTTTGACTACCGTTTTGCGTACGGGGGGGTAAGAGCATTATTGATGCCTCATAGACCGAGTATTAAATACCTCATTTCAAGTCGTGATTTTGGAAACCAGTGATGCGTTTCCCTGAGGTCTAATAAATGTCGGAACTACGCTCTAGTCCAGCCTTCTTATTCGCAGCGGTATTGTTCTTGGCTAGCATGTCGCCAATACTATTGGCAGCAGCGGCGCAGTCTGACGAATCTAGTGCATCCGAGCCTGTACCATATAATGCCGGAGGAGTAATCATTGGCGACATTTCTGAGTTCAATCCAGATGATGGAAGGGAATATTTGTTTATCGAAGAAGAGGAGATTGTCGTCTCGGCATCATCATTCATGAAATTAAAGTGGATTGAAGCGGGAATGCCCGGTGTAGAAGAAATGGTAATGCAACCATCTACTAGTGGTCGCTCTTCAGCAAGAGCATGTTCTCCACATGTAGTCGGTGATACTCTAAGTGTGCCAACCTCTGGTGGTTCGGTTAGCACATATGTTGCTAAAACAACTGTTTCAGTAGCATTCCTCGTTCAATCCGGTAGAACACTTTCTTCCACAGTTCTAAATAATCTTGCTCAAACATGGGACCAAACAATCTATCCAACAATGACTACTTATTATGGAAAGGACTACCAAGATGGAAGAGGATTGGCTCCTCCAGATAAGGATAACAATTGCCAAGTTCAAATTGTAATTTACGATATTGACGGTGCCTATAACATCGGCGGATATTTTTCCCCTTCCTTTGCGGCTTCACGAGAAGCCATCTTTGTTGATTATGCTGACGTCACATTGACTTGGGGCAGATCAATTCTTGCTCACGAGTTTGAGCATCTATTGCATAATGCCCAAGACCCTTATGAGAATCTTTGGATCGATGAAGGAAATGCAGATGTTGCAATCTATCTTTGCTTTGGAGCAGATTCAACCCTTACAGGGCATGTTAATGCTTGGACTTCAAATCCAAGTTTAAGTGTCAGATGGTGGAATCAAAGACTTGCAGATTACGGTGCAGGATATATGTTCAATATGTATTTGGCTGAACACTTAGGTGGAGGACCTGCGGTCAGGCAATTAGTACAGGATAGTGCAACAGGTGGTCAAGGAGTAGTCAATCTTGCACTCTCTCCACAATCTGGCCAATCTGGTAAAGTTGGCAGGACAATGTCCGAGGTGTTTGCCAATTTCTCAATTGCTGCTACATTGGACAGTGATCAAGGAATTTGGGGATATCCGAATCTTCAATTAACACAAGCATGTGCTTCAGGTTCATTTTGTAGGGCACAACCAGCGGATACTAATTCCGATTGGGTTGGTCCATGGTCGTCAACAGGTCACAGTGTTGAAGGATGGGGAATACGTTCTTTCAAATTCACCCCAGGTACTTCTTCCCCAGCCCCATTAACAATGAGATTCACAACCGATGTCAGTCATTTTGATGGAGTATTAGTCTCAAAATCTACAGCGGATGGATTGTGGAGTGTTATCGATTTGAATTTCCAAAATAATGTTGCCACAGGCCTAATTCCTGGATTTGGTAATTTAACCGATGAAGTATGGGCAATTACATGGTATGCAAGTACAGTTGCAGACTGTGATTACACTTCTTGCGGCTCGTCATATCCACAAGGTACTATCGATGTTGAAGCAGCAAGGATTACTTCTCCTGCAACTATTGCATTGAATACAACAACCCTATCCGATAGGGATGGTGATGGCTCACCAGATACTGCTCATATCAATTACAATGTGTTGTCAAATGCATTCTTTGAAGACTTAGATGTAACCGTCAAAGTAAAGGATGGATTTGGTAATGAAATAGATTCACTAACAAGTAGAATATCTGCTGGTGGTGGCGTTAATGTTGGAGGCGATGTTTACTTTACTGCAGCGTTAACAGACCAATACACATTTGATTTAGAGATGCGTGATATGCTTGGTACAGTTGTTGATTCAACTACAACCTCTCCACAAGCATTGGCAAATATGCGACCAACCGCAAACGGTAGTATCGCTCCTAACCAAACACAAACTTGGGAAAACGTTCAATTCATTGGAGATGGATTTGATGCATGGGGTCTTTCACTCGACAACAACTCGTTGCCATATTATGACTTTCCAATAGCTTATGCGTGGGATTTTGGAGATAACATTAGTTCAAGTTTGAAGTCTCCAGTCCGCCACTATACCTCAGTTGGAACTTTCAATGCAACTTTGAGAATACAAGATGTTGGTGGAACTTGGTCAGAAACTGATATACACGAAATAGTAGTCAATGATACTACTCAACCAGTACCTATTATCACGGTTAACAATGTTGTTATTGTAACGGAAATATCAATATTAACAAACCAAAGGATTCTATTTTCAGCAGGAAGAACAGCAGATAACATGCCAACAGATAATCTCCACTTCGATTGGAATTGGGGAGACGGTTCTTCTCAAGGAGGAGTCGGTATGTTTTCGGCTCACCATGAATGGGGTGCGTTGAATTCAACAAATCAGACCTTCAACCTTACATTGAGTGTTTCAGATGGAATAAATATCGGCATTAAATCAATATTGGTTCATGTAAACAATCGTGTTCCAGTTCAAATCTGGTCTGAAAATATGACTGCCTATACTTACACTCCTTTGGTTATGCCAGATGTCTTCAAAGATTATGATGGACAAATAGTGACTTATGCATGGAGTTTCCCAGAAGGGGTCAATCTCAACGGTGGTAATCTCGATAGAACTGACGATTTTACAACAACTAGCAGTGCTCAATCTAATCCAATAGTAGGATGGGATTATGCTGGATTGATGAGCGTCCAACTAACAGCAACCGATGATGATGGAAGTTCATCTACTGCACAATTTTATGTTACAGTCCTCAATCAGATTCCAGTTTCTAATTTCCTTGTGCGAACTACCGCCTCAACCGGTTCTGAATTAATTGATTTCCGCGCAACCGATGGACAAGTTGATACTCCATACACCTTTGATGGAAGGAACAGTTTCGATCCTGATGGAACAGTCGGAGATTCTAGCGACCTCACATTTAATTGGAGTTTCTCAGATGGAACATTCGGAGATAGACCACAAGTTACTCACACTTTTACCGAACCAGGAGTTCACAATGTCTTGCTAATCGTTACCGATGAGAGTGGAGAAGAAAGCATTGGTAACTCAATGACTATCAGAATCTCTAACCCAGTTCCAATCATTAGTGTAAAGATACTGGATGCATGGTTAGAAGGAAATATTGTTACAGATGAAACCTCTTTCCAAGAAGGAACGGTTGTAGAATCGTGGTCTAGAACCTTTGATGAGGATGGAAATACAATAGCAGCGCCTGGAACATTGTTATTCTTTGATTCCGAAGGAACAAGAGATGGTGACCGACGCTATGAAGGGATGTATATTCCACTTGAGTCATCATCACCAGAGTGGAATGGTATCGTTAGTTATACTTGGGATTTTGGCGATGCTACGCCATTGAACCACGAGTCATCTCCATGGCATTCGTATTCCATTCCCGGAGATTATATTGTTACATTAACTGTTAGAGATTCATTTGGAACTGGAGATGTCACAAGGCAATCATTCACAGTAATCGTTGAGAAACCACCTGTTATTGAGGAAATATACATTCCTGAAGATGTATTTGCTGGAGATGTAAATTCATTGAATGCTAATATTACTGGAATAGATAATGATGAGATGATAATCTACAGAGATTTGAATGTAGCAGATGGTTCGATTAGTGACCGCGACGAGAGGATTGAATCGGGATTATTGGTTCAATGGGATTTGGATATAACAGTGGATGCAAATGAAAATGGTGATTTTGCAGATGATTGGGTATCTCCTCTTGCAGGTTCTAGTACAAGGGTATCAGCAAGTTGGCATGAAGCAGGTTTGGTGCAAATTAGACTACAGGTCTGTAATGGACTTGGTATGTGCGATGAGATGGATTCCGATGTCCAAGTACTCCCTGAAGCTGAAGCTCCTCCATCATTGTCTGATTTCAGTGTCCAAGACTGGAAGAATTGGCTAGCAGATGCAGGTTCAGACCTGTTGACATTCATCGTACTAATCACTGCCGCACTTGTTTTGGGATGGTTTGTAATGAGAGAACCTACGGAAGTTGAAGAGGAAGCCAAGAAAGCAGCAGAAACCTACGATGTAGAGCATGTGGAGTCCCAAGGGGGATTGTTAGGTATGGACCACCATGCACCGCCACCAGCACCATCTATACTATCAAAGGAAGAACGTCGCTCAGATGATTCAGGTTATGTGCGCCCACTTAGAAGAAGAGGTTGAGCGCTATCTCCATCAACCCCCTCTGTATTGGGATGTATGAAGGGGGGTAGGCGATAGTGCGGATAGTAACAATTTTTGTAGCGATACTAATCCTAATTCCCTTGACTTCAAGTGGTTTTACTGGAGGCGGCATTATTTCTAATGTTCAAGCGGCTAATGCCTGTAAAGGCGATTGGCAACCAGTGGTATGGAATGAATCCATTCAAAGGGTTGCAGAGGTGCCATTTAATTGGAATTACTATAGTTATTGGGATTATGAAGCAGATGAGATGGCCACTGTTAACTCGGACATTCAAAATGACTATCCTCTAAGTCCAGAACAACCTTACATGTACGAAGATGCTTGGAATCGGGAGCCATTATTGCCTCTAACAGAAGATTATAGCACCTTTATGAAAGTTGGAAATGATAGCGTAGGAGCATTGCGAATGAACCTTTCAAGCAACTATAGAACCACAATTTGCGTCACATTAACTCATTTGGTTGGCGAAACAATAGTGCCCGCAATTGGAGATGTATACTTGATGACTACTAGTCAATATGATTCCTACACAGAAGCATATTCAATGCACCACAACGAATGGGATTGGTGGCAAGACATCGAAGGCAGTCTCAAAAACATTGATCCTGAATGGAGAAGTTTTGACATTTGGGGATGGCGCTCATATAGGGATGCACATGAATATGAAAAGATCGATGAAGTTGCACTGTCAGTCAGTTTAGATGGTCCGGAAATCCATCATAGTATATTTGGAGGTGATAAATGGGAAGACTTCTACTTGGTAGTTGATACATGGGATAACTCTCATGATTCAGATGCAGATGTTCCCAATAAAATAGTTCATGCAGATATTTCAATTGTTACAACACTACGTTCTTTTGTTTTACCGCCTTGGACAGTATCGCTTGCCTTTTTGGCAATAGTAGGTTCAATGATGGTTGCGCCAATTATCGTTAATCGTAAGTATATGGGTGCTGGTTTAGGAGTAGAGCAAGAAGAATTAGTCCCTTCGCTGGAGATACCACCGGCAGCAATCTACGAAACTGCTCCCAAAGTAGTTCCGCCGACGCCGGATTTACCGCCACCGAGTCAATAGACGCTGCGGCTTTGATTCTATACTAATAATCAGTACTCGAGAAGTGTCCAGGCATCTCTTAGGTCATTGACGTTGACTAAACCTTTTTCATTTAATCTAAATTCGTTTAACATTGTAGCAAAGACGAGTGTTTGACTTAGAACCGGTGCGTGAATACGTGCCCAATCTCCGCCATTGCCCAAACCCATCAAACTGAATTGTACTTCATCATCAGCGAGATCTTGTGATGCTTCGACAATTTGTAATGCATCTTGGTGGTTTGATACCTTACCACAGAACTTGATAATGTCTCCAAGGTCCTTCTGAGTGCGAATCAACTCCGAGATGTCGGCAGCGGATGGCATTGATTGACTGTGAGTAGATGCAATTACTTGGCAATCAGCTGCTTTTGCTGCCTCTAAGAGGCCTGCTCTTGCCTTTTCTTCAATGCTGGTCTCAAGGTCCACCCACGAAACACCAGAAGCGATTGCTGTAGCAAGAATCTCTAGGCGTTGCTCTTCAGTACCGATGAAGAATCCACCATCACGAACTGGCCTTACTGTGAAAATAACAGGCAATGGTATTCCTTCCTTGAAAGATTCAATAGAGGTTTCAACATTTATTGAATCAAAATCGCGAGTAGCCCATTCAACAGCAGGAGGGGTGTAGGAAATCCTCTCACCCTCTTCATTTTC
>DUCL01000220.1:0-3743 GCA_012959845.1 Candidatus Poseidoniales archaeon | reverse complement strand
TTCAAGAGATACGCACACCTTTGGGTCAGCCATGAATTGGGCGACCTGCACTCCATTCTTAACGCTCACGCTTCAAAATAATTATTTTCTTTGCCAATTATGGGCAAAAACCGCCTTATTTACTAGCATATTGAACTGTACAAATAAGGTCACAAAATATGTAATTAATTGCCAATAATAATTGCAATAATGGCCATTAATTATGCCACTAATCAATTATTAATTTAACATATTAGTGTCAATAAAAACACCCTTGCAATAAATGCCCCTTTTAGAGGCGATATTAGCGAATTGAACTTCGGGTATGGCAGAGGGTGGATTGAGCCATTATGGCATACTTTTAGGCACATTTCTTGCCTATCAAGCACTACCTTTACAAGCCTTGGGCGTGGGCTATAATGGTATAGGGAGTTGAAGTGCTAAGGCGGCGTGATTAATGCGGATTTTCCAATAGGATATTTCGGATTAATGATGGCAATTATTATCAACAATTATTATCTTTGATAATCAATAAATGAAAGCACATTAATAATCAATTACTATGGTTAAAAGGTGAAAAATATGTCAGATGAATATGATGCATCGAGTATCCAGGTCCTCGAAGGGCTAGAGGCGGTCAGAAAAAGGCCGGGAATGTATATCGGAGATCCAAACGATGGTACCGGATTACACCACTGTATCTGGGAAGTTGTTGACAATGCGGTGGATGAACACCTCGCGGGTCAAAATGACAAGGTAGATATCAATATCAATAGCGATGGTTCTCTATCGGTTAGAGACTACGGGCGAGGCATACCAGTAGGAATTCATGAGGAATTTGGAGTATCTGCAGCACAGGTGATAATGACTAAGTTGCACGCAGGTGGTAAGTTCGATAATGATGCATACAAAGTATCCGGAGGGTTACACGGAGTAGGTGTTTCCGCGGTAAATGCTGTTTCAGAATGGTTGGAGATGACAATTCATCGCGACAACAAAATATATTTCCAAAGATATGAAAAAGGGGAGCCAGTTGCCGATTTAGTAGTCATTGGCTCTTGTCAAGACACTGGGACTCTAATCGCTTTCAAGCCTGATTTGGATATATTTCACGAAATCATTGATTTTGATTTTGATACCGTTGACATGCGTCTTAAAGAAACATCATTCCTCAACGCAGGCCTGAAAATTACAATTACCGATGAACGCGGTGAGGAAGACCACATCAGCGAGCATCATTATGAAGGTGGAATCAAAGAATTTGTCCACCAACTAAACATTCGCCGTGTAGCAATGCACAGCGATGTCATTCATGTTGAAGGTATTAGGGAAATAGAACTAGGAGAAGTATCTGTTGAACTTGCATTGCAATGGTCAGATGCATTTAGTGAATCGATTCAGTGTTATACAAACATCATTCGTAATAGGGATGGAGGTACACATATGAGTGGCCTGCGAGGAGCATTGACTCGTAGTGTAAACAAATACGCAAAAGATAGAAAGTTGCTGAAAGGAGACACACTCTCTGGAGAAGATGTTAGAGAGGGATTAACTGCAATCGTCAGCGTAAAGCACCCAGACCCATCATTTTCATCACAGACCAAAGACAAATTGGTTAGCAGTGAAGTGGCAGGCATTGTCGATTCAATTGTTTATGAGAAGTTAAGTGATTTTTTCGAAGAAAATCCTTCCACTGCCAAGAAAATAGTTGAGAAAGGTTTACTGGCCAGTAAAGCGAGAGAGGCTGCTAGAAAGGCAAGAGACTTAACACGCCGTAAAGGCGTATTAGAAGGTGGCGGACTGCCAGGAAAATTAGCCGATTGTCAATCAAGAAACCCAGCTGAATGTGAAATATATCTTGTCGAAGGTGATTCAGCGGGTGGTTCTGCAAAGACCGGCCGCGATAGAAGAATCCAAGCGATACTACCGTTGCGTGGTAAAATCCTCAATGTAGAACGCCAAAAGAGAAATTTGGTAAAGGTTTTCCAAAACAATGAGATTCAAACCATGATTCGGGCTTTTGGCGCAGGCGTTGGCAACAATCCCGAGGACGAGGGTGCTTTTGACACAGAGAAGATGCGCTATTCAAGAATAATTATTATGACTGACGCAGATGTTGATGGGGCTCACATTAGGACGCTGATGATGACCTTCCTATGGAGATTCATGCGCCCTGCAATAACCGGTGGCCACGTATATATTGCTCAACCTCCATTATATCAAGTATCTAAAGGGCGTATTAGCAAGTATGCTTTTTCCGATAGCGAGAGAGATGAACTAATCGCAGAATTGAGGGGAGATAACCCAGCTACAAAAATTGGAATACAGAGATACAAAGGTCTTGGTGAAATGAATCCAGACCAACTGTGGGATACGACAATGAATCCAGAGACTAGAACAATGTTGAAAGTTACAGTGCAAGATGCAGAATCATCAGATCGCATGTTTGAAATCTTGATGGGTGAAGATGTCCCCGATAGAAGGGCCTTCATCGAAAAGTACGCAAAGGAGGTGACCAACCTTGACATCTGAAATACCTGAAGACGACCAAGAAACAACCGAAGAAGAGCCAATAATAATTGGCAATATTCTTAATCAACCAATTAATGAAGAGATGAAAACTTCCTACATCAATTATGCGATGTCAGTCATCATTGGTAGAGCATTACCAGATGCTAGAGATGGATTAAAGCCGGTTCATCGAAGAGTTCTATATGGTATGTTTGAGGGCGGCCATACATCTGAAAAGAAGTTCAGTAAATCCGCACGCTCAGTCGGAGAAGTAATGGGTAAATATCACCCTCACGGCGACCAATCTATCTATGATACAATGGTTAGAATGGCGCAAGACTTTTCCCTGCGTTACCCACTTATTGATGGGCAAGGTAATTTTGGTTCAATAGATGGAGACCCACCTGCTGCAATGCGATACACAGAAAGTCGTCTTGACCGAATTGCCAAACATATGCTAGAAGATATTGATAAGAAAACAGTTGATTTCCAGCCGAATTTTGATGATTCTGAGCAAGAACCAACAGTATTGCCTTCAAGGCTGCCAAACCTTCTACTGAATGGAAGCGATGGTATTGCTGTGGGAATGGCAACAAAAATACCTCCTCATAATTTGACAGAAGTCGCTGCTGCGGTAAACCTGCACGTCAACCGAATCATGGAAGATGATGGTGACTTATCCACAATGCCAAATATTTCAATCAATGAATATATGGAGCATGTTAAAGGGCCTGATTTCCCAACAGGAGCAAGTATCCATGGAATAGATGGAATCCATGATATGTATTCTACTGGCAAAGGCAGATTCCATGTGCGTTCAAGGTGCGAAGTGCTAGATGATGGCAAAGGAAAGAGAGTGATAATCACTGAAATTCCATATCAGGTAAAGAAGGCTGATATGCTCATACATATCGCTGATTTAGTCAATAAGGGAACTGTTATCGGAATCCGCGACATTAGGGATGAATCCAGTAAGGAAGGAATTAGAGTTGTTATTGAAGTAAAGAATAACGCCGACCCGCATGCAGTGTTAAATCAACTTTTCAAATCAAGTCGTCTGCAGGAATCATATTCTGCAAATATGATGGCTATTCTTGATGGTCGTCCAGTGTTAATGACTTTACCAAGGATGATTCACACCTATGTTAAACATAGAGAAAATGTGATTGAAAGAAGAGCGATTTTTGATTGTCAAAAAGCAGAAGCAAGAGCTCATATTTTAGAAGGCTTGGTCAAGGCACAAGATAGAATCG
>DUCL01000219.1 GCA_012959845.1 Candidatus Poseidoniales archaeon | reverse complement strand
AAGCATGGAAAATAATAGCAAAGCCATTAAGAAAATTGCAGCCTTTGACTGCTTCCTTGTCTGATATTTACGGGAGTCCATGACTCCCGCACAAGCCATCACTATCATAAGGCTATGCTCAGTTGTGTAATAAAATGAGAATTGGCGGCAATTTTTCACTCTCGGAGATTATGCATTTATGAAATCACTTGCAGGCGCTTGGCAACTAATACAGTGCTCTAATTGCGAAATATCACAACCATCTATTGCGCCACTGTGATACCTCGCACCACAAGAAGGGCATCCCAAAACATCCTCTGAAACAGGAGACTTACACATCCAACACATAACCACTGATTCTGCATCACTTTGTTGTTCACCTTCAAGCGTTGCAATTGGCTGAATATTCGCAGGTGGCGTGAATGGCTGTGAAATAGGTGTGATTATTGGTGCTACAATTTTAGTTGGTAAAGATAAGGTGAGGTTTTGTGTTAGTTGCAATTCTTTTTCGGGCATCATCTTATTATTTCGATACAATACCACCCCAATTAATGATAATAATGCGAGGATGAGAACCATTGCAACTCCGTTATTGATGAAAGACTCGCTTGAGGTCCCAGTAGGTTCACCTTCGGCTGAAACATCAAATGAAACACTTGGGTTTGAAAGTAAATGAGATTCTTCAAATTGTAATGTAATAGTTCCATCACCCGGTCTATCGGCCCTCACATTGATTCTGATAATCTTTGACTGCCCTGCCTCTAGAGAAATTACATCATTACCAATTACTTCAGAAAACCAATCGTTTGATGCATTGGAATTAATCTTATACGACCATGCGACATTGCCAGAATTTGTTACATCAACCGATACGGTTTCTGTGATTCCGGTTTTGAATTTCTCATTACGACTGACATCCCAAATAGCAGATTCTACCGATGCAACATACAAACTAACTTGTTCGTTATATTCTACCCCGTTTCCATCTAATACCACCGTAAAAGTCGGTTCACTATTTGGAGCCATATTTCCAGAAATAAGAACTGAACATTGTAATAATTTAAATTCTAAATATCCTACAACTCCAACGCTTTGGCACTCTCCGAATAATCCTGGGTCTAATAATAGGGAAACGGAAGGCTCCCAATCAACATCTGCATTATTACCTACTAACCAAGTAAAATTAAGACTCTCCCCACTAGGATGTGAACCTGGACCTAATGGGTGGTCGTAAGTTGTTCCATCAGCAAATTGAAGTGTTGTGAAATCTAAAGTTGGTTGGGCCAAAATTTCAACTTCAATATAACCAGTCCATGAATATCTGTCTGAACCATTGTCTAGATTGAATTTTACTTCTCCTGATTTTCCTGAGCCTTGGGAATTCACTACCACTATTATGTTAGAAGTCGTTGCCCATGGCAATTGAATTACATCGGTTGAAGAAACCCATTGCCAACCGCTTGGTAATTCAATAGATGGCGTCAAATCCAAATCAATATTTCCACTGTGCTGGATGCTAAACATTAGACTGAGGCTAGAATCTGGTCTCAATTTGCCAAAGTTATTCTGTAAGTCAATGTCGATTTCTCTTATCTCCATTACTTTAATTGGAATATTATAAACATAGGAAACTGGGTTTTCTGTTTGTGAAACTGCGGTTAATTTCACCATTCTCTCAGCACCCGCTCCAGTCATCACCTGTGGTGGAGTAAAGGTAATTCCAATATTTTTCTGACCATCTTGTGCAATCAATCCGGTTGAACCTGAAATCGCACCCGGCTCACTACCTAAGTCATCAAATCCTGCTTGCCAACCTGCAGGAGCTTCTAAGAATAGATCATAGCCTATATTGTCGTTACCAATATTGAAGAATCTAATGTCCATACTTGTTGTATTGACTGGATGCACTGGAACGATTTGATAATCATATTCAACATTGACTTTGGAAAGTCTTGGAACTACCAAATCCAGCGTGTATGGATAATTCACTCCATTGTCAACATCTATTCCAATTAGGCTAATTCGATATGTACCCGGGTCTGGAGGCGTTGGGTGAACTAATGTCACCGTAATCTCTGCCGATTCTTGTCCTGCAAGCGAGTGGTTTGATTGAGTCGTTCCAATATACCATACAATTGCCACATTACTTTCCACATGAATCAAACTATCAACCAGCAATGAGGCATTGGTCGCAATCAATGCTGTATTGGTCAGAGAAACATTCCATGACGTCGCAGATGACTGAGTATTATCAAGTATTGTTGTTTGGGTTTCACTTGATAATTTCACACCTGGTGCAGTAACATTTACAACGATATTGTGCTGATTATTATTTTCAAGTATTTCTTCAAGGTTTTCATCGGGGTCTATCGTGAAAGAAAGTGTTGATTGGCCAGCAGTTGCTGGGGTCCATGTCCAAAACATGGACTTAGTAGAACCTGCTCCCAAATCGATATTCTTACGGGTAATCTCGGTTGAATCAACAGAAAATACAACATCGAAGGACTCGGCTTTGATATTTCCTGCATTGAATACTTTAGTCTCAATATGGACTGGATCGCCTACTTGAGGAATGCTCACATCCATTGAGAAATCATTGACCATCACCATTGGGTCAGGTCGCAAATCGTTAACACCATGCCCCATTACTGCAATTGAATAAGCCTGAGCAGAACTGCCCCCTTGATAGGTGTTTTTTGCTCTTACAGTCCATACACCACTCATCGCATTATCCAGTAAAACAACTTCCATGTTATTGGTATCATCTGCACTTCCCCCAGTAGTTGAGCGCCCGTTAGCAAAATCATTTCCTTGGTAGATTGTTCCATCAGGAGAAGTGATAATCAAATCTAAATTGTTGACTAATTTTTTATTTGAAAATGATGAACCTCTCTCATCCGACCATGCTAATACAACCTTAAATTTGCCATTATTTTGTGTTAGATTAAATGAATATGATTTAGAATTTCCAGAACCTGAAAGTACTGACCTATCATCAACCCAAATTCCTTGACCGCTTTGAGGGGCAAGGGTTTCTCTTAGATTGATTCGCCCCCATCCTTCATCATCATTTGGAATATCTCTAGTTCCTATATCTTGGGCTCCTAGGACTAACAAAGCCTTGACCAAAGCACCTTGCGGGGCTGGTCGCTGGGCTATTTCCTCAAGGTATTCCCTAACCATCGCTGCAGCCCCTGCTGCATTTGGAGTCGCCATAGAAGTACCAGTATACTCAAGATACCAATTATTTGACCAAGTTGAACCTGAAGTATCGGTCGCTTCTTGCGCACGACATGAGCGAACATATCCTCCTGGCGCTATGACATCCGGTTTAATTCTACCATCATCGGTAGGTCCACGACTTGAACCGCTCATCAAAGTGTCAGGTGCGCCTGAATAGCGATTTTGATGATTACCGACTGAAAGAATGTTTTTTGCGGTAGCAGGTGGTGATACTGTTCCAGTCCCTGGCCCATCATTTCCAGCCGCAAATAGAATTGTCAATCCCTCTCTACCATTGTAATATTTGTCGTAATAATTTGCTCTATCGTCAACATCCTCTGCTTCGGAATCATATTTTCCTTGCTGACTTGCTGCTTTTGAACCCCATGAATTGGTGTGGGTTCGCGCTCCAGCACTATATGCTGAATTCATCAAATAATTTAGAGAAGGAGATTGGAAATTGCCAGTATTATCATTCTCCATTGCTTGGAAATATAATTCCGCCGCTGGTGCTACACCGGCATAACCACCTTGGGTGCCGTCGCCTAGAACTGTACATGCGACGTGCGTTCCGTGGCCAGTATGTTTGTCCGCGGTAGAACCATCTCCGATCACATCATTACTGCTAACCAATCTTGTACCGAAATCGCCATGGTCATCATCCAAACCTGAATCTGCAACAGCAACAACCTGACCTGAACCATCTAAATCTGTTGTAAAGTATGACTTCATTACTGTTGTCTTCATATGGCTTCGAGCATTATCATTATCAATAGAAAATTGCGGATTAAAACGGAAGGAACGAACACTAGGCTGCAGGATGATTTCTGCTATTTGTTCACTATTCAATTGTCCTTGATAGCGCCCTTCATCCCATTTTATTATATCAGATAGCCCAACTTTGGAAACTTCTTCAAGTGACTGGGAAATAGTAAATCCTTGTTCATCGATTATTTCTACTGAATCTACTGGACCGAATTCATCCCTCCATCCTTCAAGCCTCATTGTTTGTCCTTGTAGGGCACTATTTCCATCAGTTAGCATCATGATATCCAATATGGCATCATCGATTAATAACGCCAATGGTACTTGATGGGTTGCTACTACGCCTTGTATGCTACTCGCTTGTAGTATTGAGTTTGCAGTGGCTTGAATGATTAAACCGGAAGGTGCAATAAATTCTCTAATCATCAACCCTTGAATATCATTTAGTTGCTGTCTTGCTTGTTCCATCCTAATTGTATCATCTACAATCAATAAGGCAAGGTCTGGCCGTGCTTGCATTAATTCCATTGGAATTGGCCTAGATGCTGCGAACCCGTATTGGTCAAAATCACCAATCCGTGATGATGCGATACTCGGCCTTATTTCTAAAGAATATGTGTTATCATATTCACCGACTGCATCGGAATAAACTCCGTCTACTAAGTCAAACCTAACCCACTCGGTTTGATTCTCATCCAGTTGAAATGCCTCTGTGCTTTCACCCGTAGGGTGAAGTATTGGGCTTAGGCTTTGTAATACGAATATCACAACTAAGCACAACGCCATCCTCAGTGAACTACTGCTTTGCACAAGTTGAGGGCCAACCTGCCCCGCTTTATCGCTTCGGGTGCATTGATTGCATAGAACTTCAATACAATGATGTTTCAAGCGCTAGGCCAAGTAGTTTTCTCGCCTTCATCAATAAAAATTTCACTTGACCAATGTCCAACGGAATGATACCAATCTTGACGGTTATCATCTCCATTGAAATCAGTCCATTCTAAATGCGTATGCACAACATAATTATCCCATACAGTATAGCCAGATACCAACATTTCTAATTCATCTCCTGCAATTGAAGAATGGGCTGAAACTTTATCCAATTCAACTCTCATATTATCAAGCACCAACCCATCTACATCTTGAAATTCAATTAATATCACAACATCGGTAATATCCCTACTTCCATCATTAGATAATTCGGACATCATCAGATGACCACCACGTTGTTTGTAATGTGTTTCAAGCTCCACTGAATCTCGGGGTAGAACCCAATACCACCCACTGAGAATGACGCCTATCATCAGGAGGATAACAACACCCGCTAATATCACTTGATATGGGTCAACTTCAGACACTTTCTCATGAAGTAGTTTTGCTGCTTCTTGAGCGCGCTCCCATTCATCTCTTTCCTCTTCACTATCGCTATCAAATGCACCTAGTTCAGCTTGTTTGTCCAAACTTTTGGCCATCAAGCCACCGACTTCCTTAATGTCGTCTTCATGGACTAATAATTCACCGTCTTGGCCTTTTGCGATTCTTTTTGATTCGGGATTTCCTACCAAATAATCACCCCAATATCATTACGCCAGAAGCAAGCATCGTAGTAAGTGGTTCAATGACCATGATGTGCCTTGTTTCAACTGCACCACCAGTCAATGTTCCAATCAATGAAAGATCTGTCACTATTCCATTAACACCCAAAGAAGATGCTGTCGGTATTACTCCAGTGAATTGTGCATCGAGAAGAACTGCTCTACCATCTAACACGACGCCATCCAATGACGGATAGTAATATCCTGGCTCTATTGTAGCCTCTGCGCTTACTATTATTCTGCCATTGGTAATGTCGTCTAAGACAATAATTGGATATTTTAGTGGCCCTTCATAAATATGAATCGTTGCAGATTTCAAATCCTGTCCAACGATTTCAATTCTGTCAATTGTTACTCCCGGAGCGCTTGGAACATCAGTTTGACGAATGTATACTCGTTTGACACCAACACCGGATGATTCAACCCGCATACCCCAATCTTCGGTTGGTTCAAGAACGAATCGCCCTGGTAAATCCTCAGCCAACATCAAGATATCTCCTTTGGAGTCTATTGCTCTTCCACTGGCTTCTAGATACAAATCCATATCATCTGTATTGGATGAATAATCCAAACTCATCATTCCTTGGAATGAGCTCATTTCGCGTATGTCAAACACAAGTTGTGGTTGCGCTTTTAACTGCATTACTCCGGGTAAATCTCTCATGAAAACAGTGGCTGGCCACCAAAATCCATCAACATACCTCATGGATTGCAACATCATTGCATCTGCTGAATGCTCACCCTGACGATATTGTATGGGTACGTCAATATCTACCAGCAATACATCTCCAATAGTTGCTGAAAAATCAGTTGATTGGGGGACTCCAATTATGAGTGCTTCAATTCTATTCATCTCATATTTGTCAATAAATATTGCATGTGCCGAGTTTAACCTTACTCCAACATCATAATGCATGTCAATTGTAACACGAGGTACTGTCAGATTATCTTGTGTGGAAAATACTGCATTTGCAACGACGTTGTTAGGATTTTGATTGTCAAGTCCATCCAATACCAATTTTACATTCTTTCCATCCAACCCATTTACCTCAAATGTCAATTGCTGACGTTCTGGTTGCCACTGGCCTAATTCAAGATCGATTTCATAGGTTGGAATTCCGTCAAGTATTCTGAAATCATATTCCAAACGAATTGCTCCAGGTGGCAAATTCGGCAACCATGAACGTAAATGCCATGCACGTCTATCTTCGATGGTAATGCCTTGTTGTTGCCATTTTGATAAATTGACATGGGCGATTTCTTCTTCGGTAATGACTGAGTCGGATAATGAATTTGCCAATATTCTAGAATCTGTGATATTTGCTGCCTCCAGCGCAACTACTACTGCATCTACCTCAGCGCTACTAATCATGCCATCTTCTAATGCCGAATAGACAACTTGACGGCTAGAAAGAGTAAATGTAGGCATTCTTGAAAGATTGAAAATTAAGCGTGTTTGCTCTGCAACTTCCATTGATAATCCATGTTCCCAATTTGGGGTTTTTCCAATATTTGAGCCTTTTCTAAAATCCGCAGTAATATCGAATTCTTCACCTGTTTCTAGTTCTATGCCAATCGCCATATCTTCATTGGTTCCAGATGTTCCTGCCAAATCCATTGACATCGAATGAATGAAACCATTAACTACAGTTCCAAAATCAACAAGGTCGCCCAAAAAGAATGATAACGCTTCAATTCCTTCTCCGTCTCCAAAGTCTGGTAATTGTAAACTCGTTGAGTCTACTGAACTTGGATATGCCATTGTAATATTTGCAGGAAGCGGGTCAAGTCTTGCCTTGCCATTCATTCCCAAAAACGGATCGTCGTATACTGAAACATCCTCCATCAGTATGTTGAAAGGTGAAGAACTAGAACGCAATAATTGAATTCTCGAGTTACCTTCGGGGCCACTAGAAGATGGAACGAGAGGTGATAATCTTTGCAGACTTGTCACATTAGAAATTTGAGCGCTAAGACTTGCTTCCCCATTATTATCATCAACCCAATATCTAAAGTGGTCTCCATCCATAGTCAATGGTTGTGATGCATTTGTCATTTGAATCTGGATTGACTCCATAGGTTCCGTAGCGAAATATCCTATCGTATCACCTAATAGTATTGAAAAGGAGGATGGAAGGCCGGCAAGCCGTATTGCATTTCTTTGCTCACCCGATGTACCGCCATAGGTTATTGTGCCAATAGGAGTGCTTGCCGAATATGATAATTCGGAAGCGGTTTGGACAACTGTAAAACTGCTAGGTCGATTAGAAACCGTTGCTGATTGTTGTACTGCATCTTCTAATGCGGTACCATGATGTTTGATGTGACCTATTAGCAATGGCCCCCCTTCTATGCCATTCAATTCCATATTTCTGATTTCGTTAACGGGGTCAAAGGCGTGTCTTATGTGACTGATTCCCCCAATCCTTATGCTAATTGCAACCGGTACAATTGGAGGTTGATTGCCCAGCCTACCGGCTACAACATCTATGTCCACATTTTGGGAAAGAAGAATATGGTCCATCTCGGGCAACCAAGGTTGGTCAGAAGAAGAGATTGCTAATTCAAAGCGACCGATTTCCATCGGCTCTCTAACCGATGTTGGCAGACTCTGTTTTATCTGATTGTAACAGTTGACATTGACTTCCCCACCACTCGAACCTGCCGTCCCTACAATGGATGATGGCAGACCATTTACAACATCGCCAATATCTAATATGATTTCAACTATTGAAAGTAAAGCATTGTCAAATACCTGTGCTACCGAGTTTAGGTTTGGATTATCAAAATTGATTCTTCCCAAACCGCTACTTGGAACTAAGAAACTACCTTGCACAACTATTGCTTTAGGCACATTATCTATTGATAATTGGAGTGATGATGAATCGTTAACATAACCGCCTCTCATGAAAGTTGATTTGTATTCCAATCTATCTATTGATTCAGTACCAACAATTGCAATCAATGTATTTGGTGGAGAACTTGGGTTAACTGGCAAAGTTGGGTCGTTAACATTGCCATCCTTATCATCTGTGAAGTTTTTAATAGCAATAATCAATGACAATCTTGTTGGCATATCACCTGGAAGATTTGCAGAACCCGGTGCTTCTCCAATCATGGTGAATATTGCATTGATTTCATCATTATGTAATGTACCCGACGGCAATCCTCTAATCCAAGCCCTTGAATCAGTGATATTACCAAATGGTAAATCTCCCTCTGGAACTCCAGACCTGTCTTCATAATAATGGACAAATACATCTGCACCAATATCTGAATAAATTTCAACCGTGTCAAATGAATTTTTGCCATAATTATCATTTCTCAATGTTAAATCAACTTCGCTTGGAATTAATGTTGAACCGATTTCTGGGTGGAAACCTGCATCAACATATGCCAATTCCAAAACTGGAACTGCTTGTCCCTGATTTTGTTGTCCAAAATGGACATAACCAATGCCAATACCGAATCCACATTTATGCATTCTGGATTCGGCGAGATGGTCATTTATTGGGTCGAAATAATCATCATCTTGACAATCGGTTTGAAGATTTGAAGAATCATGGTTAGGATTAACAACCCTCACTGAATAAGGAGCTGAAACTGAAGTCAATGTCAATTCTGATGAGTTGAGTTGCCCGCCAATTAACGCTGCTATCAATTGCAATGCACTGGTGTATGCTGCATTGAGGTCAAATGTCATCTTTTGAATTCCCACACCTAATGAGAACTCGCTCGGAGGTTGAGTGAAGCGCGTGTCAATCACTATCGCATATGATTCTGAATCATCAAAGGTAATATCAAACGCCAAGCCTTTCATTAGACTGACTTCTAAATGTGCAAGTTCATTCCATAATGGATCATTCTGATTTAGTGTAGTGACCTTCCATTTGAAAGTAGGGCGAATCCAAATTTCCTCAATTATTGGAATAATATCATCACTGAATTCAACCCCAATTCCTTCACCTAATGTAGCAATTCCTTCAACTGTTAATCCAACAGAAAGGTCATCGGTACCATCGCCATCTACATCGATATAATTTTCAAATAATGCCAAATTGCCAGAAGCAGTGAAAATCTCGCCTGTGAAAGTTCCTGAATCCCATGCCTCATACGATGGCCCATCATTTCTTGACGAGAAATTAACATAAATTGCATAGGTGTTTATTCCTATACCCAATAAATTGTTCAAACCTAATTGTTCTGTTGAAAATAATGTATCATATAGATTGTAAGGCCATCCATCTGGATGAGTTGCCTCTTCAATGATGAATTGATATGGTTTAGGATGGTCTGCTTCAAACGGTGTGGCATCCCGCATTTCAACGTCTTCAAGATAACCATCTGCTTCACTCAATGCATCACTTGCAGATATTGGCCTCGCAGCAGCATCAACATAGGCCAACGAATTATCCGCACCTTGAATTGCAACGAATGATTCACCGCTTTGTTCCCTATCGGCCAATATTTGAGCAAGTTCGTCCAGAACTCCAAAATCATCTCGTGCTACACTCACATCCGCATTTACCGGTACTGCGATTGAAGACATCATCACCAAGACGAGGAAAATAGCTGCTCGACGAGGGTCTGCCTTTTGTGGCAAACCTTGACGTATCAAGCGTGGCTTTCGCTCATCCATATACTAAAGGGAGATTAACACCTATGAGAAGCATTCGCCTCTTTGCATTATTACCAAGGCTATTTCAGAAGTTCCTAACAATTATCAAAACTGCTTATCATGCTACAAAATGATACTTGGTCATCCACTAATCAAATTATCCACTTGGCAAGATGGACAGGCAACAACCGCTTGAGGAACTCCGGCCGGAAGGGTAATCTCAAATCCTGCTGCACAAGACTCACAAACACATTTCATTTCTTTTGCAACTGCAATAACTTGCTGTTCAACAACTTGCTGCTCAACAACTTGCTGTTCAACAACCTGCTGTTCAACAACTTGCTGCTCAATAACTACGGGTGGTGTGCTGGTTACGCCTTCTGGAAGAGCAATTCCTCCACTCTTGACCGTCGCTACTGGTGTTTCGCTTTGAACAGGTTGTAGTGCTGATTGAGAGGATCTCTCTTCTTGGAGTAATGCTGCCGCTTCATTAGCCGATGTGAGGCTACCTGCACTCATCTGTGGTGCATGGGCGAAGGCGCTATTTCTTGCAAACCCAAGGTCTGCAGAATTTTCAGCACCATATATTTGTTGTAATTCGGCTTCCTTTTGGGCAATTTCAATATCGGTCCTCGATTGGACTTCTCCTGCATCTAGGCCTGCTAATTGGGTAGCGCTAGCAAATAATGGCAACGCTTTGTTTTGCCTTATAATAGCCAAGTGAACAATAACTTCTGCTTCTGATAATCCTCTTCCCAACAATAGATCTGTTGCTATACTGGATTGCCATCTCCTATGCCCTAGTATTGCGACTGCAGATGTAATTGCAACTACAAATAGAACCAAAAATAGTATTGGAGTGAGTCCATCTTGTATTGGTGCCGCGATTACATTGACTGCAAAGGCATGTGAATCTGAATTATTTGATTCATCAAATACGGTAAGAACAACTTCGTTACGTCCAACTGTGCTGAAAGTAATGCTCGTTTGATATCCAGTTAAATCTGCATCATCTCTTGGATTACCGTTGTTATCGGTATCCCTGCTCGGTTGTAAATCCCAATGATATCGTAATTTGGTAATGTCGTCATAAGAATCTGTGGCTGAAACTGAGAAGGTCAGTTTTTCTCCAACGATTCCAGAAGATGCAAAACCATCGAGACTGGATTGCTCCAATATTGGAAGTGTTGTATCCAAAACAATTACACTCGTATTGACTGAATTGGTATTTCCGGCACTATCTGAAACAATTAACCCAATGATGTGAGTTCCAATATCATTCCAGCTTAGAAGAATTGAATTGTTTTGCCCATAAGGCGTACCATCGTATGTCCATGCACAAGAGAAGATGAAGTAATCATCGCTACTTGAATCGCAATTGAAAGAAATAGGTTCGTCAAGATTTACTCTCCAACCATTACTGACCGGCAATCCACTGCCGGAGATTCTAGCAACAGGGTCTACGATATCAATCACTGTTATCGTATGACTTGTTTGAGCGATTTCACCGGTTTTTGAAGTTACGGTTAAGGTTACCGTTTTTGCACCTGGAATTTGCCAATGCGCTTCAACTTCCCACCCGCTGGCATCATTATTTGCCAAACCATCACCGGAATAATAA
>DUCL01000218.1 GCA_012959845.1 Candidatus Poseidoniales archaeon | reverse complement strand
CCTACTTGCCACTCATCGAATAGCGCTTCAGAATATTCTTGCAATCCCATCATCGGTTCTTCAGAAGTTCCATTGGTTGAATTGTCAGAAGTTCCATTGGTTGAATTATCTGAAGTTTCATTGGTTGAATTGTTTGAAGTTTCGTTGGATGAATTGTTTGAAGTTTCGTTGGATGAATTATTTGAAGTTTCGTTGGATGAATTGTCTGATAATTGGTCAGGCATTTGATAATGTGCTGTAGATTCAATAATAACAACTACAATTTCGGTCCCCCAACCGTCATTCCCCTCCAACCATGCGAGGTCTTCGCTCAAAGCATCCTCTTCAGTTTGGGTTAATACATCAGCTTCGTCAATGACGAATTTATTGGTATCAGTTGGAAATAATAGTTCAGCACTGGCTGCATTTGGCACAGTTAATGCTAGTATCAAACAACTTGCAATTAATATTTTGATTGAAGAATTAATTTCTTTCAATATCTCACCACTTGTCTGTAGTGATAATTACCGCTTAAAGTTGTGTGATACTAATTGGCCTATTGAAGCAATAGGAGAATGTTTCTTCATAGCCACAACAATAATTGCAATGCCTTTGCATAAAAGACGAGCGAATAATCAAACTTGGTCAATCAATCTAGATTATCTTCGCCTTCAGGTGCACGGGATGCATGATTCAATGCAAATCCAAAAGCAATAAATGCAATACTTACGGCATATACGCCAGGGTCCATCCATCCCATGTGACTAATTCCGAAATATGCATAGAATGTAAAACCAAGCAATATAGCCCAAGCAGCAAGAGTACGTTGAATTCCACCTTCACCAATTGCAGCAAGAGCAGGCCAAGTCTCATTTACAAATAGTCCCTTCAAAAATCCTGCAACTCCGTCTTCAGTTTCTGCATATGCCTTGGAACCAAAATATAGGAACATAGAGCATATGGCAATAAAAACAGCATCAGAAGGAACAAATTGTGCAGAACCGGATTTCAATTCGTAAGCAACATTTGTGAATTCTAGAGTAAATAGTCCACCCCAAGAGTAATGATAGGTAGGATGAGCATATCCGGAAATGTTGAGAAATGCTAAGAATATTCCCCATATTGAAAGGCCTATGAACCAATTTGCGGTACATGTTGAGGGGTTGGTAATCATGGAAATAATTCCACCTTGAGTGTCACTTTGTTCACTGCTCATGACTGTGGCCACCTACCATTGTGATATAAGCACACCGAATCGCAAGTGAGCATTTTCTGCAACAACTTGGTAGTAGTTCCTTATTAAAACCAGTGCAATGATGAAATCAAAGGCGGGTTTGGTGTCGATATTTTTTATCTAATACTCCCAACATTTCTGGTTCTGCCTCGCCCATGATAGCCATTGGGTCAACATTTGATGGAATACAAGAATTGATTTCCTTTGTTCGCCCTAATCTTCCACGACTAATTAATCGTGCAGTAATCAATCCGAGCATGTCAAGATTTGAGATTAGCATCCTTACTCTCCTTTGAGTTAGCGCATTTTGACCTACGAATGCACATACTTGGGCGTAAATATCCTGGACTTGGCCAGTTTCAATATTTTTCAATCCGTATTTTTCATTGATTAATATTGCAGCCAATACTAATTTTTGTTGTTTTGGAAGAGACGTGATTACTGGAGTAATTTGATCTGCTTCAATTTGAGATTGAGCGATACGAACGTGCTTTAACATGACTGTATTTTTTCCTTCCTCATCAGCCTTTTCTGTCGAAACTCTCAATAATTCAAGAGCGCAACGAGCATCACCATGTTCTTGTGCAGCTAGTGCTGAACATAATTGAATAACACCTTCCTTTAGCACACCTTCTTTGATTGATGCCGCAGCACGTTGGCGCAGGATATCCTGTAATTGTGAAGCATCATATGGATTGAAGATTACATCAAGTTGTCCTAAGCGAGAACGAACTCGAGGGTCAAGGAATTCTGTGAACTTTAAATCATTTGAAATTCCAATTACGCAAGACCTTGCATTTTTCAA
>DUCL01000217.1 GCA_012959845.1 Candidatus Poseidoniales archaeon | reverse complement strand
AATTGCCATGAAACAAAAATAGGTAGAACATTATCTGAATCTTGATCACCATTAATTTGAGCCCACTGAATCATTCTTGCTTCATTTTCTGAAACATTTTCAACTCCACCTTCAGGTTGAGAGTATTGGAATACTGGTGTTTTACCACCATTGTGTTGAGCCAGTGCTAGCATTGCAGTCATCTGTGCTCGGATTAGAGTTGAGGTGTGAACTTCGTCAATTTCCAGGTGAGCAATGTCTTTGCCACCTTGGATGGCTTCATCGATTCCAACATTGGTTAATGGAACATCAACCCAGCCAGTGAATAACTTGGCTGCGTTCCACATTGACTGGCCGTGGCGCATCAGAATGAGCAGTGACATCGTATCCCCTTATCCATAGGTCAACGCCGGCAATTCATCAACATGGCGGCTAATATCTAACTTTGAAATGTTAAGACAGGATTACTGGGACATATGCAAGAATCAATAATGGAACTAGTCCCATCAATAAATCTCTTAGTAATAAAACCATCAACGTTTTCGTATTTACTTTGGATATTTTGTTAAATTCTTCTTGTAATTTGTTGTCAACTTTATCAGATATTTTACCTGCTCCGACTCTTGCCACTTCAACAGCAGCACCTATCGCAATACTGCTGACCAAACCAGCAGGGGTCAGTTTTCGTGCCATCAATGCACGAGCACCCCAAACTTTGAGTGATTTTTTAGCAATTTTTCCACCAGTTTGAGAAGCGGTTTGTTGTCCAGCGTCACCTTCATCTGTATCTTTCCTTGAAAATTTCCTCAACAAACCTCTAACTCCAAGACTTGCATCTGCCACTTTACGTAATTTGTCAATATCATGTTTCTCAACAGCCTTCATCATACGACGTACTCGCATTATCCTCAAAATGTCAAAAAATATCCATAGTAACAAACTTGCAAATAATACAATTCCGCCAACATTTGAGACTTCAGACCAACTCTGCCAGCCAATTGGATTATTTGATAATCGAATCATCAATACAAGGATTGGGGGTATCATAAAAGCAAATATTTCATTGATAGCCAATAATCCAAATCCTCTAACTGGCAACTCTTTCAGTTTCTTAAGAGCCCAACCTGAATGTGGTGCTAATTTTCCAATAACCTTTCTAAATGGAATTAACAAGAACATTGCTCTAAGCAATAATGGGAGCCAAATTACCACCAATACATAGGCTCCCCAAGGTCCCTCTGGAGGAATCTCGGGGATTTGAATCGGAGTATATGGGATTACTTCCATGATGACTCCTATCGCATTAACATCATCAACTTCTCGTAATAATCTCAAAGATTTTTGCGAATATTTACAATATTTTCTTCAATACGGTCAAATGTTTGGCATATTTTACGCCCCATCTTTCTCCCATATCCGTAAGATGCGCCTGCTACAGCTGCTCCACCAATAAATCGACTGGAAACTGCGAATAATCCAACACCTACCACAATTGCTGGAATCATTGTTTCACCTCAGTCTCTATTACTACGACTTCTTGAATGGTATTTGTTTTCAAATCATCTTGTTCCGCGTGTTTATGGTAATAATGTCTGAAAGTGCTATCGACCATTCCTGCGATCATAAAAGCACCACCAATTGCTATTGTTGTTATTAATAATCTTCCAATCATTCTTTTTCCTCCTTATCTTCATCTGTTTTTTTTACAACGCGTAAAACTCCACCTGCAACAGAACCAACCACATTTTCAGCTGTTTCTATTCCTATTTTGGTGACCGCTCCTGTTGCATCAACTAGAGCACTGATTACTCGTCCTCCACCTACTGCAAGATGAATTACAGTCTCTTCTCCAGCATTTACTAGTTCTTTTATTGAACTAGTGAACTCATCGATTAGAGATGTTAATCCAGTTGACACTTTGTCAACTCCTTTTTTACCCGCCATGAACAATCCTATGGAGGTAATGCATATAATGCGAAGTAGTAAGTCATAGGGGGTAAATTAACCCTCTAAATTGCATCAGAAGGTAAGTAGAAGAATTCTTCGGGATACATCTCCATCCTTTGGCCAAGTTGAATAAAACGACC
>DUCL01000216.1 GCA_012959845.1 Candidatus Poseidoniales archaeon | reverse complement strand
CATCGTATAGGGCGGTACGCATTGGTTTGCCTTCGCTCATATTAACACCGATTAATAACTGCCACTTAAACTTCCATGAGAGCACATTTCATGACATCACTTACTCATGCTGGGATTTTATTGATTATTTCATATCCAACTGTGATTATTTCATTTACCAAAGCATCGAGTGTATGTTCACTAACCTTTGGATTTGAGATTACTATTCTTAGGATAATATCATCTCCAATATTCGCCTTAGAAAACATGAATTGCCCTTCTTGCATTATTCGCTCTCTTATCTCTGAATTTAGTGCATTCAAATCGACATCATCTTGCTGGGGGTCAAATCGGAAACAAATATTGGTCCATTGCCGTGAAGACATCATTGTCAAACAGGTTTCTTGGTTAATCCTATCCTCTAAATATTGGGCAAGTATATCATAATTATCTACCAATTTGGCCCAACCTGCATCGCCCTTTTCCCGCCAAGCAAGCCATAATTTCAAGGCATCATTTCGCCGACCACATTGAAGCGAATAACGACCTAAATCAACCTCTTCTGTCTCGGAATGGAATAAATAATGAGCAGAATCCCCATGGGAGCAAACTCTTCCCAATACCGTTTTATCTTTGACAACAAACAAACTGCATATTAATGGCATTCCAAGCATTTTGTGGGCATCCCAACATACTGAATCGGCTAATTCACATCCTGACATCAATGAATTTAGCTTATTTGAGAATAGACAACTACCACCCCAAGCCGCATCAATGTGATACCATAGACCCTCACGATGAGCAATATCTGCCAATTCTCTAATTGGATCAAATGCACCCCTTACCGTGGTTCCAGCAGTAGCGACAACACAAAATGGTATTCTGCCCTCCTTTTTGGCAAATGCGATTTCATCCTCAAGTGATGATGGTTTCATTCTTCCATCTAAATCACAACTAATTTTAATTACATTGCGATGACCAATTCCAAGGACATTTGCTGCCATCAAAACAGAATAATGTGCTTCTTCGGAAACAAAAACAACCATTTCTCTGCCATCGAAACCACTCTGTGTTGAAGTAGGGATCATTGCTTGACGTGCGCATAGAATTCCAAGCATGTTGCCATTTGAGCCACCGGTTGTCAAGGAGCCTGCGCATTGAGGGAAACCAATAAGTTCACCAACACGCGAAATTATCGTTTGCTCAATTAATGTTGCCAATGGAGCCAACTCGTATGTATACATCGATGTATTGCTTAGACTAGCAATTATTTCTCCTGCCAAGCCTGCGAGTGAAACACCACCCCACAATGGATTCATAAATTCTGCACGATTTGTTTTTACGCAAGCCTTTAGATAATTATCAATATCATCCAATACTGAATTTAGTCCTCTACCTTCAAGAGGGAGTTTGAGGTCTGAAGTTTTCGATAAGGATTTCGCGGGCAAATAATCAACCACTTTGGCTGACGAATTTGCATCACCGAGATAACCAACTATGCGTGAACTAAGCGCATTAATGAAATCATCAACATCCATTTGTGCACTCACTGATGCTCCCTCAACCGAAGGGGTTCATAGCGTTGAGGATTGAAAATCGCCCATATGTGCTCACAGCACCAATAATGATGAACTCCGTCAATGTGCAACGAATGTGCAGAACTACCGGGCCAAAATTCCTGATGTGTCAAAAGACGCGTTGCCAATGCACACATTATTCGTTGGCCATAATCCGAGCATTTCAACATGGGAAACCGGACATTATTTTGCTAACCCAACAAATCATTTTTGGAAATTAATTACAAAATCTGGCCTTATTGATTCATTTAATGATGAGGATAAGGCGAACAACACTCAACTAAATGATGATTTTATGGTGACTAGAGGCTTTGGATTTATTGATTTCATTGAAAGACCAGGGAATGACGCAAATGCAATAATTAGGGCGGAAATTGACGCCAATAGAGCGGAGTTTCCTAAACGCATAGAAAAATATGCTAATAGCATAAACAGTCAACTAAAGCGGTTATGCTTTGTAGGAAAGAAACAATGGAAGCAACAATTCAGCCAAAACCTAAGCAAGTGTGATCATG
>DUCL01000215.1 GCA_012959845.1 Candidatus Poseidoniales archaeon | reverse complement strand
TGTTTGAAATCACTGCGGAGGCTTTTCGTCCCAAAAAGGAGTCTGTGCTGGTTGTTGTTCAACTGGAGGTTGTTGCGTGAGTGGTGGAGTAATTGGCGTGACCGGAACTGCAGCTGGTTGAGGGGCTTGTTCAACTGGAGGTTGTTGTGTGAGCGGTGGAGTAATTGGCGTGATCGGGACTGCAGCTGGTTGAATGGCTTGCCCAACTGGAGGTTGGTACATGGTTTGTGCCACTGGGGCTTGTCCCGTAATAGGTGCTTGGTACGTCGCTTGCCCAACGGGCATCTGGCCAACTTGCATTACTGTGTGTGTTTTTGAGTCATCTAAAGTAAAGGCCATAATGATGCCAATAATCAGTATTAATACCGAACAACAAATGCCTCCAAAACCGCCCGCTATCGCAATACCGCTGCTAATGGCTTCTTCCTCGCACGCTTCGTCACAATAATATCCAGCAATATCAACATCGACATTACTACTTAGAGTGTATTCCATACCTGATATTTTGTGACTGATAGAAGCAAATGATTCCCTATCACCCTCAGTATAGTTCATCATATCATCATTGTAACATCCGTATTCGTATTCGATTGCATTATTCCCCGTACTATCAACAATTGTAAGGTCAACTGATTCGCAATCCACTGGATGAATAATGTAGACTTCAATATCCCAAGACTCATTTTCATTGACCGTAAAAGTTCCACTTGATTGTTCTTCGAGATAAGTGCGGTCTTCACCCAAATCCATGATGTCGCCGATACCTAAACCCATACTAACAATACTGCCGATGAACATGATGACTCCGATGATTAGGATGACTTTGCTTGCGATGTGCATGCCTCGTTCATGGCGCTCCCCATTATCAAAGTGACTATTGTGTGGGTAAGGGTCATGAATCGATTCCGAATGATGATGTCATTTTGAATGGCTGGTATTCACTATTGGCCAATGTTTATTGAAATTGTGTCGTAATTAGGTTGAAATGCTGTAGCCTGTAGGCGTAAACGGTGAAAGCATGCAAATCACAGTAAGTTCAGGAAACAATATCAATGGTACTCTAATTCTACCACTTTTTCAAGGCACAGAAAAGTTAGATGATTCAAGCGGGGGAATTCCTGCTCAATTGAGAAGCCAAATCAACACCGTATTATCCGATAATGATTTCAAAGGAAAGGCAAAATCTACTCTTACACTTCTTGGAAGCGAAGGTGGAAAAGCAATGCTTGTTGGCCTTGGTAAGAAAGAAGATGCTGATGCAAATATATACAGAAAAGCAGGTGCTACTGTAGTCAAGGTTAGAGGCAAAAAACATGGCACTGATTTGACTGTCAAACTTGATTCAACCACTTGTGCTTTGGCGGCGGCGTTTGCTGAAGGGCTATTGTTACGGGATTACTCATATGACCATTACAAAACAATTGATGAAGATGATAAAGAAGATGACATTAATACTAGAATTATTTGTGATGAAGATATTGAAGATGATTTGAATGAAGCGATTAGAATCGCTACTGGAGTTACCTCAGGTGTTCACCTTTCCCGTGACTTAGGAAATGCCCCTCCAAATGATATGTACCCAATGGCATATGCTAAGAAAGCGATGGATTGGGCTAAGCAATATGACGATGTTAGTGTTGGTGTAATAACTTACGAAGAGGCAATTGAGCATGGTATGGGTGGATTAATCGCTGTTGGAAAAGGCAGTGCTAGAAAACCCTGCATGGTTATTTTCAAACTGAATGAGCACCTTGAAGGACGCTGTCCTGTTATCGTTGGAAAAGGAATTACATTCGACACCGGCGGTATCTCATTGAAGCCTGGACAGAATATGGATGAAATGAAGTACGATATGGGCGGTTCCGCTACTGTTTTCGGTATGATGGAGGCGCTTGCTTCAACAGGTCATTCTGGCAAAGTCATTGGAATCACATGTATGGCAGAAAATATGCCTTCTTCCAATGCTCAACGACCGGGTGATGTTATCAAGACGCTTTCAGGCAAGACCATCGAGATTTTGAACACGGATGCTGAAGGACGATTAGTTCTTGCTGATGGATTATGGAAGGCTGGAGATTACGATCCTGAATATATCATT
>DUCL01000214.1 GCA_012959845.1 Candidatus Poseidoniales archaeon | reverse complement strand
TACTATAGTAGATAGGTCCGGTTCTATGTCGATGGCTCATTGGAGGGCGTAGAAAGATGTTAACGGAACGAGAAAACGTCGAAAAGAAGTATCTTTTTATAATTCTAATCATCTATTTGTTTTGGCATGTTTGCGGCCGGATTGGACTTTCTATAGATTTACAATGGCATATTGATGTTGGAAGGGACCAAATGTTTACACCACCACATGTCATGATATTAGCAGGTTTATTTCCAGCAATGATTGTTTCACTACTCTTTCTGATATGGACAACTCGAGATTATCATAGAGGTATTGAGGTACCAGGGTTGAAAATAGGTCCTATAGTGGCACCAGTTGCTATTTGGATGACACTTCTTGGACAGGTTACAATAATTTTAGGAGGATTATTTGATGATTATTGGCACGCGCAATATGGCATAGATGTCAATATTACAACACCTCCACACCTTTGGACTATTTCGGGAGGAGTAGTGGCAGAAATCGCCACATTAGTACTGGCCTGTCAATTAATTTCCATGTCACAGAGAGAAGAAAATAGTGAAAATAAATTATTAATAATGATTGCACTTCTTGCAATTTGGACCTTGCTCATCCACTCATTTTTCACAGTCGGCAATTTCTTAGATCCAAGAGAAGCAGTAGTAGAACTCGCTGGATTGAAATTATTACCACATTTAGCGCTTGCCGGATTTGTAACGATTATTATAATTGAAATCACAAATCACCTATTTGGCCTTGAAGGAACAACAAAGTTATCGATGATAAGTCTCACTTTACAATTATTGTTATTGTTTTCAATTCCGATGATAGTGGAGATGCTAATGGGTCCAGAGCATGTGTATAGGCCTGGTTCACCACACCAAGTACTGGTTCCAAGCTTACTACCTTGGCTATTGTTACCAGCAATCATTTGTTTTAGAAAATGGCCAATATTAATGAATAATAAATGGGCTTATCTCGCAATTGTATTGTGCACTAATCCTATTTGGTTACCTCTTGGCAGTGAATATATTCCGTCACTAGTTGATGGGATTGGATTAACGATATCTATTCTGATATCCATTCCAGTAATGCATTTTGCAATAAGCAGTTCAAAAAAAGTGATTACCATTATCGATAATTTAATGCTGAGAGTGATATATAAAAAAGAGACCAAAGTTAAAAAAGATGCTAAAATAAAATCTGCCCTAGGCACTAGTATTGCCATACTATTGATAATTTGCATGATGTTTATTCCTGTGACACAAGGGCATGGTGGAGTTCATAGAACAGAGAAAGGTGACGGCTTTGATGCACCGATGAGAATGTTATTCGATATTGAGGAGACCGACTTTTGGGTTGAATTTATGATATACCCTCCCAAAGCACTAGGGGCAACAGAAATTTTCATTTTTCCTGTGGATGAGACAACCAATGTTTCAAAACTTTGGATGGAGATAGTTTTCATGGATGAAAAAGGAGAGACAAGAATGGTTTCTCAATTCGAAAAATTATCGGGAAGAGAAATGTGGGTTTCAACCGTTGAATTCCCCTTTTCGGGCAATAATACCATTGAATTTTGGGCAACTATTGACGGCAATTCAGAATTTACAGCAATCGATGTTTATGTTGAAAGTCCTGCCTTCCTTTCAGCTAGAATGGCATGGACAATCGGATTAGGATGGCCAATAGCGATGGGACTAATATTTTGGAAATTGAGTATTCATATGGCAGCCAAAGCAGAGAGTGAGCAAGAATGAGGATAGTTGTCACCGGCGCAACTGGATCAATTGGTTCTTCTATAGTTGATAGGTTGGTAATAAATGGTCATGAAGTCATTGGTTTGGGTCAAAGTACTGAAAAAATAGAGAGACTTAGAGCAGATGGATTTGATATCAGAAAGTGCTCATTAGATGATACCAATAAAATGGAAGAATTATTTTCCAATGCCGATTGTATTGTTCATAGCGCAGCGTTTGCTGCACCCTTCGGGTCAAAGAAAAAATTCATGAAAACAAATGTTGAAGGAACGCGTTCAGTCATGAAAATAGCACAAAAATTAGAAATCAATCGAGTAATTTTCATCTCTTCGTCTTCAATTTTTGAAAAAGCAAATTCAAGTGAGAATCATGGCGACAGCCTTCCCCAAATACCACCTTCACATCCGTACTCATTGAGCAAATTTCGTGCTGAGAAATTATTGAATGATTTCCCTTCAGGTATGTGGATTGGATTAAGACCTCGAGCAGTATTTGGTAAGAATGATACTACAGTTCTGCCTAGAATCAACAAATTAATCAATTCCAAGCGCTATTTGGTCATAGGTAATGGCAAAACAATAGTTGATGTGACTTGTATGAACAACTTCCTTGATGCTGTCGAGTGTGCAATTAACGCTGAAGATAAAGCAACAGGTAGAGTTTACAACATTAGTAATGGCAAACCATTGGAGGCCGGATATATGCTGTCGAAGATCGCACAAAAATCATATCCCAATAGTAAAGCAAAACATCTTCCACATGCTCCAATCAAAGTATTATCACATCTCATCAATACAATAGGACTTCTTAGTTTTGGATTGCTTCAACCCAGTTTAACTCCATATTCGGTAAATCAATTAACAAAGAGAATGGTCATGGACATTTCAGGTGCTAAACAATATTTGGGATGGATTCCAAAGCAAAGTTTTGAAGAAGGTTTGGAGGAAATCCGATGAGTCAGAAATTACTTACCCTTTGGAGATATCTTAGAACTCCAAAAAAGTTCAAATCCAGGTCTCAAATTGAACGTTGGCAGAAAAAAAGAATAGTAAAGCACGTGAAACATATTCGCAATAATTCTAAATTTTACGCTGAACATTGGCGTGGCATTAAGGATGAAGATTGGCAACAATTTCCTTTGCTAGATAAGGCGATAATGATGGAAAATCTTGCTGATTTGCTGACAAGGGATATAGATTTAAGCGAAGCCTTTGATGTTGCAAAAAATGCTGAAGTAACCAGAGATTTCTCGCCACGAATTGGAGATTTATCTATCGGATTTTCATCAGGGACGAGTGGGTCAAGAGGAGTACACATTGTCAGTGATAAAGAGGCGGGCAATTGGGCAGGTTTCATGCTAGCAAGAGGCCTAGGTGGCAATATTATTGGTAAGCACCATGTTGCGTTATTTCTTCGGGCAAATTCAAATAACTATGGAACGATTGGCTCAAAAAGAATAAAGTTTTCATTTTTTGATTTGCTCAAACCGATGGAGCAATTACAAAAGGAAGTTGAAATGGCCAATCCAACTGAATTGATTGCTCCACCAAGTGTCTTGCGCTATCTAGCAGACAATAATTGTAAAATTAATCCTAAGCGAATTATTTCTGCAGCAGAAGTACTATATCCAATAGATGAGAAAATAATATCTGAATACTTCTCACAAATTGTTCATCAGTTTTATACTTCAACCGAAGGAGAAATGGCCGCAACCTGTGAGTTGGGCACCCTGCATCTCAATGAGAGTATTATGCACATTGGAAAGCAGTGGGTCGATGAAGAAAATGGGCTTTTCCAACCAATATTAACCGATTTTATGCGAACCACTCAACCGATTATTAGATATTTACAAAACGACATTTTAGTGCTACAAAAAGAAGGATGCAAATGTGGTGATGCAAGAACTGCGATTTCACAAGTAATGGGTCGCTCAGATGACGTATTCTATTTGCAGAAAAACAATTCAGATGAGTTTGAGCCGATTGTTCCAGATTTCATTCGCCGAGCAGTAATGCGATTAAATCCAGAAATAGAAGCATATCACGCAATTCAAAAATCTAGGAACAAAATTGAAATAGGCATTCAACCCTCCAATCTAAGTCCACTCGACTATAGCGGATTTGAAGAATTGTTCAAAGAAAAAAACGTGCGAAAAGCCGAATTGATTATCACTGAACACTCTCATGTTCCTTCAACCAATAAATTGAGGAGAATTTACAGAGAATGGGATCACCGTAATAATTGAACAATCAAATTCAATAAAGCATAATATTTTGCTTAAGGCGCCAAGAGAGAGATTTGAGCCGACGGCGAGAACGGTTGTATTGTTGAGGAATGTTCAGTTCTCACCTAGTTCAAATCCTCTTGCACCTTCTTTGTAGTCATACACTATGTGCGAAGGCGCCAAGAGAGAGATTTGAACTCCCGTGTTCAGGGAACAGTGGATTTCGAATCCACCGCAATACCGGGCTATGCGATCTTGGCCTGTATGTGCTCGCTCCTACGCGACGGTCATAAGGATGATGCACTGTCCAATCGCTATGCAGGTTCACTTAAACGGGCGTGACCACGATTTGAAAATCGAAGTTGAACCAGGTCAAACGGTTAGGCAAGTACTTGCTGAAGCGAATATTTTACCTTCAACTGTAATCGTTAGCTTTGAAGGAACAATTCTTCCCCATTCAACAATTCTAAGCAGTGATGTTATCCTGCTTGTCACCACAGTATCATCGGGCGGTTGATGCTCAATCAATTGTAGAATGCATCGGCTGAATCAGATAATTCTGCAATAACATCTTGCGTTTTCTCTGGTGCCATACTCTGCAATTTCGCTAATAGATTTGCTGAGGTATCACTCGGTAGAGAGAGTCCTAAATCAAACCAATTGTCAAGGCTGTCAAGAAGTCGTTGACTTGCCATGACATCACCACTAGCACCTATTGTTGTCGCAATTGATAAGCAAGAATTAATTTCAAAAAGAGGGCCACTGCTTGCTAATAATGCAGATAGGCCAATCGCCCCAGAACTCGGCTCATCTCTACGAACATCCACGCCTCTTGCTTCCAATTCAATTCGATGAGAGGCATTACTTGCAACAATGAATGTTTCCTTTCTTGATGGTTCACTGCCCAATCCGGCCATTACAACCAATTCACTCACTCCTTGCTCCATGAAGAATTTCATTATTTCATTGGCCAACATTCCTTGGCTATTTGGGTCAACTGGTTGAGTTGAACCAGTCAATGTCAGAATCATCTTTCCAGTAGTTGATTCTATAGAGGATAAGGTATAATGTGGTGGCGCTAATAATCCATCTTCATCAAGGCATGCCAGAGGTGGCAGAGATGTATCATAGAGTCTAGCAACCTGTGTTGCACCATTGACTGAGTTAACTGCGTCGATAGCAGCCTTACCGACATTACCGACTCCTGGGAATGCAATTAGCATTAGAGTGTGCTCGGGAAGAATGGTATTGCCATTTCTCCATTCAACAGTCAGAACCATGATTGGGCAATCCTAACGCGACGCGTTATAATGTTTGACATTGATTCAAACCATAGAAACCCATTTGTTGAGTCAATATTGGCGGCCGATTGAGTGATGAAAAATTATTCTTCTTCATCGGGAACTTTGATTTCAGCAGTTTCACGCATCTCTTCTAGAGTTGGTAATGTTGGAAGACCTTGAGGCCAAGAAGCATCCTCAACATTGTACATCTTTCTACGAAGATCAGCGCGATGGTCTTCTGGCGACCATTTTAGAGGTGCAGCCGCTTGTGCTTTATTGCCACATGCTGGACAGGTAGTTGACAATGTCCAGGCATCGCAATCTAAGCATTGTTGTAGTAATTGACGTGCCATAATATCACTCTCTCCAGGCTCTTGCTTCTCCGCCTGCCTTTTCCATCAGTTCAATTGCAGCAGTTGTTGCGGAATTCCATGCAGACTCAGCACTCTTGAAATCTGGTGCTTTCAGTTCAATTCTATATTGTGGAGCGCCATTATAATGGCATGAGATTTCTATTTCGTCCTCTTCTGAAGAGAAATTTTCCGCAGCCAACAAAGACTCACGGATTACTTCAATTCCGTTCACTGAGTGGATACTCAATGATAGTGTTCCTCGAACTTCGACAAAGTCGGGAATGATATTTTCAATTGCAACTTCAATGAACTCCTTGATCCAATCTCCCTCAAATCCAGCATCGACCAGTGCGCCTTCCGTAATCGCAGCCTCTTCAAAAGACCCGTATAGAGTTGCAAAGGCTTCAGTTAACTCTTCAGCGGTTTCAGCAACTTCTTCTTCAGACCAACTAACTTTCTCTCCAACTACTTTTAGCAGTTGATGAGCTCTCTTTTCATTCTTCCATTCTTGTAAACGAGCACGTCGTCTCTCTTCTGAAACAGATTTTAGAGAAAGTTCTAGAGATGTACCATCTTTACGGGTACGCATTACCTTACAGATTAGTCTTTGACCTTCTCTAACAAAGCCACGAATATTTTTGACCCAACCACTGGCAATTTCACCAATAAAAATGAATCCTTCAATTCCAGCGAATTCATCGAAATCAACATAACATCCGTTTTGTTTAACGGTTTTTACAGTTACAACGACTAATTCCCCTTCTTTGGGGCCGTCAGAGAATTGTCCTTTGCTCATTAGAGGATTTCCTCCTCATTCTAGGGTCTCTACCACATTGCAGCCTACTAGGTTGGACTTTCCACCTGATGGGTTGGTTAGGGTTGCGCCACAAACATCACAGGAGATGATGGAGGTAGCACGGGAGAAAATTGTTGATTCATTGCTGCAGTCACGGCATGCGACTTTTAGGAAATTACTTGTCATATTTATTCACCTCAGCGGTCGATTAATTCGAACTTCTTTGCACGCTTACATGGAGCGTAGTGCGCTTTACCAGTCTCAGTGCAGCGGTATAGAATATTTACTCTCTTAGTTGGCTTCTCACGGCCTTCTGGCTTTGGACGAGGAAAACCTCTGTATCCCGCCATTACCTTACGGAAACGGCGTTGACCCCACTTTAGTTCTGAAGCACGTCGCTTCTTGACACGCTCGATGGTGTGCAGAGTGTGCTTACCAGCAGATGGACTGTAACGCATAATTTGACGTGGCATTTTTACCATGATAGCACCTTAAGCATCCCGCCCACAAGGGTCGGGTATTTAGCCATACCGCAATAGTAAGCGCCATTAAAACGCCACACTGCAAGGGGATTTGACGGGCATTATTGATAAGGCTGGGGCTTGAGCACCCTATATGGATGCGATGATGCAAGCAGCATTGTGGTTTTGGTTTCCAGCGATTGCATTAGTCGTTGGAACGGGCACCGCACTATCGTCAAGGTCCGAATCCATCAAAAAATTATCAAAAATAATTGCAATAATTGGTTTTATTTTGGTCCTGTTAAGCCCAGTTACAGTTCCTGAATCACCTTCAAGTGCCGCAGGACATTTACTAGGTTCAATAATCGGGCCATGTGCACTATTGACTACAGGAATCTATTTGTTGGCCTTTTCAGGAAATGTGGAAGTTGGAAAGTTAACATCTAGGGATAGAAAGATTGGTTCAGCCTGTACTTTCTTTGGCTTAATTTGGCTCGAGGGGATGCATTGGTGGACTTGGACTCCAATGTTGAACGGAGAAGTCAATCCCTATTGGCTAGTATTTTGGCCGACCTTCCTGCTGTTATCTACGGGATTGAGTAGTGGTGCAGCATTTTCTTTGAGATATTTAGGGCATTTAAGAGAAAAAGAATCCAATTTCATGCTAGTATTATCCTCGCTAACTTTCGCTTTAACTGTTCTAGGAATGATGCTTGATGGCCCTAATATCGCAGCAGAAACATTTAGAACTCATTTTTGGCTTGCAGCATCTGACATTTTTGGATTAGGAGTTGGTGTTGGTTTGTCAATACTGGTGTTTGCATTAGTAATTTGGATTTATGAGTCAAGTCTTCCACCTGCAAAAACCTTAGATGCACCATCTCAACAAGAATTATCCCAAGCGGCTTCAATAATTTCAGATCACATCGGGGGTGAACAAGAATGAGTGAAATGGTAAAAACCTGGAAGGTAATTGTGATGGCAATCAGTGTTCCACCATTACTGTTGATGATTATCGCAGCATTACTAGGTGATGATATTAGCAATCAAGCATTCAAGAGATTTGGTAATGCACTGATAACTGGATATACATTCAGTGCGGGATTATTATTTATCAATATGTTCTTCTATGCTGATTCTAGACAGCGCCCTCTTGCACCATTATTTGGAATGCTATTGGCAACAATTTTCGGCGCAATTATCACACTATGGCTATTATCTCAAGGTGAATTATTATTGGAAGATAATGGTTCAGCTAGGGCTCAAGCACTGTCTAATGTTGTTCGCATATTGGTATCTTTAATTGCGTTGATGATGGCAATTATAGTTTCAGTAGGTGGGGTTTTTGTTGCAATAACCTCAAGACCGAATCGAAAATTATTTGAAGAAGAATAGGTTAGCAATGACCTTTTTTTCACAGTTGTTTCTTTCCGTCGGTTTCATAAGGAGGAGGTTGGTGGGCTGGCTGTCTAGGTGGTTCTATGTCAAAGGGTACTCCGTCACGAGGTAAGCGTCAAAAGACTGCACATATTCGTTGCCGACGCTGTGGTAACAACTCATATCATAAGCAAAAGTCTGTATGTGCATCTTGCGGATTTGGCGCAACTACTCGCATTCGTAAGTTTTCTTGGAGCAAGAAAACCCACCGTCCAAAGGCTTGATTTTTTTCTTTTGAGATTGTGCTACAAGCGCAATGGCTACAAGCAAGGTTCTCTTGGTCTGTCTAGGGGCAACGGCAATGTGTGGTATTATCGGAGTCGTTGGCCGGCATGGAACTCATGTAAATCAGTTGATTTACGATGGATTAACCGTTCTACAGCATAGAGGGCAAGATGCCGCTGGAATCATGACAGATCACCAAGGTAAATTCCGCCTAAGAAAGTCAAATGGTCTTGTTTCTGACATTTTTTACAGCCGGCATATGTTACGTCTTCAAGGCAGTATAGGAATTGGCCATGTTAGATATCCTACAGCCGGTTCTTCTTCGAGAGCAGAAGCTCAACCTTTCTATGTTAATTCACCCTATGGTCTTTCATTGGCGCATAATGGCAATCTGTCCAACGCCGCTGAACTAAGAAAGAACCTTCATGATGTTCACATGAGGCACATGAATACTACTAGTGATTCGGAATTATTACTAAATTCCTTGGCTGTTGAATTATATTCTAGGACTAAGAGTCTGAACATCGATGGAGAGCAACATATTGATGTTGAAACAGTATTCGGTGCCGTATCCGGAGTTAATAAAACTGCAAAAGGTGGATATGCTTGTGTTTCAATTATCTCTGGCTATGGCTTACTAGCGTTTAGAGACCCAAACGGAATAAGACCACTTATCTTTGGAAAGCGTGAGCAAGATGGAGAAACCGAATGGATTGTCGCTTCGGAATCGGTTGCAATCACTGCACTTGGGTTTGAGATTGAGCGTGATGTTGCGCCTGGTGAAGCAATTTTCATCTCAAATTCTGGTCATCTATTCACAAGGCAATGTTCCGAAAATGTCCTTCACTCCCCATGTATTTTTGAGCATGTATATTTTGCAAGGCCAGATTCAATAATCGATGGGATACCAGTCTATCAAGCGCGATTAGCCCAAGGAAAGAAATTGGCAGAGCGAATACTTGAGGAATGGCCGGACCATGACATTGATAGTGTAATTCCGGTCCCCGATTCGGGTAGAATAGCGGCACTTCAGATGGCCAAATCATTGGATCTTCCTTATCGTGAAGGATTTGTAAAGAATCGATATGTAGGTCGCACATTTATCATGCCAGGGCAAGCCCTCAGGGAGAAATCAGTTCGCCGTAAATTAAATGCAATTGAGCAAGAGTTTAGGGGGAAAAATGTGTTGCTAGTAGATGATTCCATAGTTAGAGGCACAACATCTGCTAAGATAGTTGAAATGGCCCGTGAAGTTGGTGCAAAAAAGGTATATTTTGCTTCAGCAGCACCTCCTGTTAGACATCCGAATGTCTACGGAATTGACATGCCAGCAGTGAATGAATTCATTGCTGATGGGCGAACTATTGATGAGATTGCCAATAAAATCGGCTGTGACAAACTATTCTATCAGAATCTTGAAGATTTGATTGAAGCAACAAACTTAGGTGAAAACAAATTACCTCGTTTTGATACTTCTTGTTTTGATGGTGATTATGTGACAGGCGACATTACAGCTGAATATTTGCAGGAATTGCACGATGCAAGAAATGATGGTGCAAAGAAAGAACAGCAAGAAGAAGATGATGTCATTGATATGCACAATGACGATGAGTGAGGCCGATTACCTTGGCACAAAACTCTTGGATACTTAGGTTCGGAGAATTGGGGCTAAAATCTAGGCCAGTGCGCAGAGCCTTTCAAAAAGCATTGAGAAGAAACTTAGAGCAATTAGCAATAAATTCCAATACTCCGATAATTCATGAATTAATTCGTCAGCAAGAAATAATCTCATCGAGTGCCCCGATTGCAGTTGTTGAAGATTTATTGTGCCATATTTTAGGAGTAGTCGCCATCGATAGAGTCGTGGTATTGTGCGAAGAAGTAACTCCAAGCGTAGTTGCAAAGGCTTACCTTAGCAGAGATGATAACGAAGGTAAGGCAAGAACTTTCGGCGTAAGAGTCCGCCGCGTCGGTGAAAACAAAGAATGGAATAGTCAGACATTTGCTGGAGCAGTAGGTGCTGCAATGCTAGGCGAAGACGATTCACTGAGCGTTAATTTGCGTGAACCAGATATGTGGGTAAAACTGATAATGGAAAGTGATAGAGTGTCACTGGTCGAAGCGAGAATTAACGGCGCAGGAGGACTTCCAGCAGGTGTGCAAGGCGATGTACTTGTTCAAATAAAAAACAGAGACGATCTACTTGGAGCATTTTTGATAATGCGCAGAGGAACTCGGCTAATACCAGTACTAGATTGTGATGAACAGTATATTGAAATATTGTCCAAATTTGACCCATTCATCGGTTCTCGCTCACATGCAAAAGATGAGGTTGGAAGGAAAATTCAGCGGCCGGCTTGGGGAGTCCTTGGTCTAACAAAAGAACAGGCTGCCCCCTTTGTTCAAAAGCGCGAAGATGCCGTAAAAACGACTCCCTTGTCAACATTAGAGCCATTGTGTGGATGGAGTGAAGAAGAGAAAGTTGCTCTTCTAAATCACATGGAGAAACCAAGTATCAATCTCTCTCATCCCGATTTAATCTCATGGATAGATTCTTGAATTCAATCTACACTTTGGTGCGGAGAAGTTTTCAACAATGAGGCATGTGAAGTTGTTATGGTAAGGACATTGACATGCCATCCAACTGCTGTTGATGGCAGAGTTTTTGCTCTTGCTATGTCATCAGTAGGTGATGAAGTTGCATGGTCAGAATCAGATGGCATTGTCAAATTGGCAAAAGTCGTTGGCAATGATTTGAATATTATCACTACGATAAACGGGCCATCACGAGTAAATGAAATCATATTACGAGGAGATAGCCTATACATTATTGATGAGATGGAAGGGTTGCATTGTTTCGGTTATGATGGACGTCAACAGTGGACATATGAAACAGGTGCCGGAGGAAGAAAACTACTCCGTTTTGACAAATATTTAGCAGTATTAGACTCGATTGGCAGAGTTCACTTGGTAACTTATCACGGTGAGGATTATTGCCAAAACCCGGTGCAGAGTAATTGTGCATTGATTTCGAGTGCACAACAAAAATTACTGGTCGCAAGTGAAGATGGAATTGTCAAGTGCTTAGTTGAAGGCAATGAGTCCTGGACTAGGCCTAAAAGAGGAGATTTAGGAGAATCGATTACTGCAATGGGCTATTCCTCGCAAGGAATGGTCATTATTGGAAGAGAAGGCTATGCAATAGTAGCTGGTGATGAGGAGGCGCTAGAGATGGAATTGTGGTCAGGTGACAAACTTGTTCAAAGACATGATTTGAATGCGAGATTAACTGCCATTTCAAGTAATGAGAATGGCACATGGTGTGGCTTTGATAATGGAGATATTAGCAAACTTTCTGATAATAATGAATTAACAACAATAACAAACTTGCAATTTCCAATTAAATCATTAACAGCCTATGATGATGCGGTACTAGCTGCTTGTTGGTTTTACTTATATTCCGTTGATAGCGATGACATTAGATGGCAAATAGAGCATCAAGGAATGCCTGAGTTCGTTTGTACCGATAGAGAAAATAATTTTGTTATATTCGCTGGGGAAGACCAAAATGATTGGACTAATGAAGAACCGATAGGATTAATCAATTTAAACGAAGAAGTATATGAAATTGACAAATCAGACCTTGCAATTTGGTATCAAGAAAAATCCGCTATCCCTCAACTAACTGCTGAAGAAATCTATAGAGAAGATGATTCAGTGGCTAATTTATTGACAAAAGAAGAAAGAAATCAGATGGATAAGGCGGTAGATGTTGGGTTGGATGGATTGATGGAAGAACTTGGACATGAGATTGTTAATGATGATATTGGCCAACAAAAGATAGACTCATCTCAATTAATTGATGTTATGGAAGATGGAATCCAATCTATGGCTCTGTT
>DUCL01000213.1 GCA_012959845.1 Candidatus Poseidoniales archaeon | reverse complement strand
AACTCGGATGCTAAAAATTCATGTTGTCCATTTCCCGAAAGGCTGGCAAGATGGTTGCTATCCCAAATTTCTAGTTGGTTAAATTGGCAAGTTCCTGCACAGTTAGAATCGATGGTCGCCCTATTTGCATTGCTTGATGATTGAAATTGAATATCGTTCAATTGGTATTGTGTAGCGCCATTAGCGCTGAGTAGTCTTTGTCCTGCAACCGCTGCGGTATTCAATTGTAAATCATCACTATTTGCTGCATCAACAAGTAATACTACATCGCTACCAGTGATGTTTGAAACTTCTACTGAAGCACCTAACATTGATGAAATGCCAACTGTTGTTTGGCTAATCCCAACCCGATTGGCGATTAGATTGCCATTACTTCCACTCAACCCGACTCCTGATGAAGTGATTGTGATATCTTGGCCATTAAAATTACCACTATTGGATACTCCAATCGCAATATCTTCAAAATGTGCACCATCTAAATCAGTATCTCCACTATTTCTAACCGCATCAAAATCAATGTGATTTGCTGAAAAATCGCTAACTGATGAACTACCGATTACATTGATTGCAATGTATGAATCATTAACAACGAGATTATTTGCATTGAGTGTTCCTTCCACTAAAACACCGTTTTCAGCATTTTCAATAACCACATTTTGGAAAAGCGCATGACCATTGCTTGCTACTTCAATACCAACCCATAGACCAGCACCATGAGACCCCTGAGTTAGAGATGGGATTGTTGAATTGAAGAAAACATCACTTGCACTTAGGGTTCCTTCAACCGATATCCAATACTCTTTGGCATCTATTGTTGTGCCAGATAGAATGGTTAGAGTTGTTCCATTGGCCACTGTAACATTTCCACTGAGAGTTATTTCTCCACTCCATTCAGTATCTGAATTGATTACGCTATCTGCGGCAGATGGGGTGATGAAACACGCCAAAGGTGCAATCAGTAACAACAAGACGATGATATGGGCGCGAGCGCTTGCCATGACAATGCCTCGTCGATTATCCATAAGAACCCAAAGGCTTCCCGTCAGGTTTGGCATTGTTGTTGGGGAGGCTAATTTATCGAGTCTTACGACCCTGTAAGTGGTTTGCAATACTAGGTTAGAGTTGCTCACTTCAGAGATGTGCTGAACGGTGCGATTTCTTCGATTAAATCGTGGTGCCCAACATACATTCTGCGGCAGCAGTAACGAGTTAGGTCGACTTGGTCAAGTGCATCTGCAATTTCTATGCCTGCTGCAATTTTCTCTTTGTACTCTTCCCACTTGTGGGCAATTAAGCCACCACAACTGAAACAACGGATTGGAATTATCATACTTTTTCACCTCATCTATAGGACTTCTGCTTCTTTCTACGAGCACCGCGACCAAGTTGATGCTTGGCCTCTTTGCGGCGAGGATCGTTAACCAATAAGCTACGGTCGAATCTCAAGTATTCATCACGTAGTTCTTCGTCAATTCCTTCTGCTCCGCCATTGTAGTGGACTAGTCCACGTGCAATAGCAGTACGAATAGCATCACTTTGACCCATGATACCGCCACCTTCGGTGGTGATATTGATGTCAACCTTGCTCAAACGCTTCATTGCATCAGCAATGATTAGCGGCTCCATTGCCTTGCGTCGTGCAAGAGATGGTGAAAGAATTTCGATCGGTTCGCTGTTGACACGCACCCTACCCTTGCCAGCGATAACGCTTGCTCGGGCGATTGCGGTCTTGCGCTTTCCTGATGATTCAACTGACTTTTTCTTTTTCTTACTTGCCATCATTGTTCACCTCCATTCCAGCGGTGGGTTGGTGCACCAAGGTTAGCGGAAATATCTCCAAGGAGAATAAAACGCTCAGGTAGTGCCCTTCTAATCTTGCTATCGTCACCATGTTCATGGCCTTCAGGAAGGTCAGATTCTAGATGAGATGGGCATTGGATTACAACGCGTAGATTGCGTAGTGCTCGCCGACCACTGCTCTTGCTTTGATACGGGAGCATTCCACGCACTGTGCGCTTTAGAATCATGTCCGGCATACGTGGGAAAAATGGTCCCTTACGAGGGTGGTTTAACTCATACTTTGCCTTGTATGTGTTTAGAACCGACCGTGGGCGTCCAGATACGATTGCTTTCTCAGCATTGATTATGATGACTTTGTCATCACGATCTTCGCGTGCAGCCTTTAGAAGGAGTTCAGCAACAGTAGATGCTAATCGTCCCATGATGAGACCATCTGCGTTGAATACATAGGTTGTTTCAGCCAAGTATTACGACCCCCTTTCCGGTTGGGTTTTCGTTCATCAGCTCGCCGTAGGTCATTATTCGACCTCCAGCGGCTTCTATTTTCTCCCGAGCGCCATTACTCACACTGTATGCTGCGATATTGTGGTTACTGACCAATTCACCTGAGCCAAGAAGCTTGCCTGGTATGAGGATTGTTGCACCCTCAGGGGCGTAGCGACTAATGCGGCTAAGGTTAGGTTGGGCCCAGTTCTTGCGACTCTTTGAAAGACGCATGGCCACATCTCGCCAAACAGCGGATCCGGTCTCACGAGACTGTGCCTTCAATTGGTCGATCATGTCGACCAACTGAGTATTTGTCTTGCTTGTTGGATTGCTCATTTAACTCCCTCGATGCGTTGAAGCAGGCCGCCGTCTCGCCTACCCATTAAGAAGCCACCGACGCGTGAACGCTATACTACGCGTCGCAGTGCTGCGTTTGGCAACGCCGGCCTGTTTTAATTGGTTAGCGCCAATAGCACCTAATCATTCCAATAGAATCTCGCCTTTTGCGTCAAGCAATTCTATAGTCAATCCCGCTGCCCTTCCTTGAATGATTATCTCTTCGTGTAATGCATCTGAAAAGCTGTCCAATGCTCCGAGTGCGGTTATTCCTGCAACATCGGTTAATTGGTCGATTAGGTGGTTCAAAACGCAACTGACACCATACGCTTGTCCGGCTCTAAATGCGTGGTCAACACCACCAATTTCTGGGTCTTCTGCTTTCATTCGAAGCATGACTTGTTGTGAATATGCCACCAAAGCCCCATATATCGATTCAATTATTTGCGCTGCTTCTAAATCTCCGAGTAGTAGTTGTGATTGAGCTAAGGCCGCCCTAACCGCTTTTCCGTAGGTTCCGTGTGCACCAATAGTGTCGTTCATCTCTTGTTGCATGGCTTGGTCTATGAGCCCTTTCCAGTCGTCCATGTGGCAAGCACAAGGGAACTGCCCCTTCAATGTTAAGGCGACAAAATGGCAAATCAATCTATCAAACCAGCAATATCCAATCACGGCTATACCTATTGTGCAATGCTATGACTAGGTGAGCGCAACGCATTGCGCCACACCTATGTCAACGGCAAGTTGGAATCAAATTGAGAATCCGGTGTTTTCGTCGCCGTCATCTAATCCTGCTTGGCGCACTGTTCCATCAGCTGCTACGAATTCACCAGCCTTAGTTTGGACATCGTATAGATTGACAAGGTCCTTTCTTCCGACCATTCCTTCTTCGCCTAGTGCAAGGGTTAGAGATCTTGAAATTGCGCCTAGCGTATTCATAGCCTTATCACGGTGCTCTACACCGATGTTGTGGTCTGAATATCTTGCTTCTTCAAAGATTGTTAGGAAGCCATCAAGTTGCTCACTTGGCACCATACTGAAAGCCGCACGTACTGCTGTTTCGAATTCACGAGTTGTTTCGTAAACCTTCTTCATAAATCCGTGCTTTCTAAAGTGCTTGACCAAATTCTTATAACAATCGAAAATCGCAGCGATATACTCGTTACTCGCTTCTAATTGCATCATCGTATCAGTCAAAATACCCTTCAGAGCATGAACTTGACGGCGCTCTTGTACGCGTTGCCAATACATGAATCCTGCAATAATTGCAGCCATCAAGACGATTGCAAATGCCATCATATTTTCAGGAGTAAATAGTGAAGAATCCGCACCAAGGTTAGAAGGTTCTGCCCAACTAATTTCGTGGGTAATATTATCTTGAGATTCTGAGAAATATGTAGAACCTGGGTAATATGCGATTATTCTCCATCTTCCTTCACAGTCAACACCATTACATGTTTTTCCATCGAATGACCATTCAAAGCTTGCATGTCCTTGCTCATTGGTCTTGGTCTTGTTAACGCCTTCCTTAACCCATTCACCTTCTGAAAAGAATTGGCGTACAAACCATACTTCTTCATTTTCAACCGCCAAATCAAGACGGTCGCGCAATAGTGCTATTTCACCGATGATTGGAGTTCCTTCTGGAACACCATTTGCACCGGAATGACTCCATGTTTGCTTGACTTGTAGGTCAACACGAGAGCGAACTAAGATTTGAATATCCATGCTTGAACCATTCAATACATTGGATGAATCTTTGTCACAGCCACCAGCAATACGTAAATCTGGTTCAAATGCAACCCTTAAGGTTCTGAATCCTTCTAACTTACCACCGGTCGTTTCTACACCCTTTAGGTTTGGATTCTGCAGCGGATCTCCACTGAACCATTCCACTGTACCATCTAATTCATTGGTCCGAATTGTTGCGATTGGTCGAATGTTTTGCTCAGGGTCAAGATAGATGTTCAAACACTTTCCACCAACGAATTGGCCATTTGATTGTGTTAGTTTAGCATCTATGTGGAATGATTCCTTTAGGTATAGCACTGGGTAAGTGCTACCATTAGGTGCCATCCAAGATTCAACACTGGACTTGAACGGTCCGACTTCCATTACTGAAAGCGTAGAGTTGGAGAAGACATCGAACTCAGATTGAACTGACTTATTTTCATAGCGATATGCATCATTATTATCATAAGATGAATAGATGACAGATACTTTTGCCTTTCCAGCCATTACATCGCTTAGAGGGCAAGTAATCGCATAGAATCCATCTGCATCAGTTGTCGCTGTAGGACAGGCTACTGGGCCGGATTGTCCATTGACCATCTCGTAATTGACACGGATTATTCTGTTGGCTAAGCTAGTTCCAAGTTCATCTAATAACTGTCCTGTGACAACCATTGGCTTAGGAACGATTTCTCCGGTCATAGGGTCTATTTCGCTAGTGTAAACGATTTGGTCATCAACATCCAAATTGGTACGGCCAATTAGGCTGAAACCATTTGCATTATGAGTCATTATCACGCGGTAGTGATCGTTACCAGGGGTATTCACGCATGGATCCCATGCACCTTGTATTCCAAGGTAAGATGCTTCTAGCGGAGCGCAACCTTCGTTTGGAAGAGTTTCTTCAAAGCGGAGGATTACATTGACTGGTCCAAATCCATCTGGCAAGAATGACTCTGGGTCATCGCGTAGTAATTGTGGATTTAATGGACTGATATTAGATTTCAAACATCCAATTGTCTCATAACGGTCTAGGTCACCATCTGCATTTGCATCTCTATCTGCAAAGCCATCGCCATTGCCATCATAGAAGCAAAGATGAGAGCCATCTGGTTGCGGTTCTGGTAATGAAATCAATCCAGCCTGCGGTGCAATCGTTGCAACAACTTGACGGTGATTTACTCCATCAAACGACTTACCTTCAAAGATAACATCGACCAATCCACCATCAGGTGCTTCCGCACCATCGAGAGCGGCCCCTCCGGAATCTCGTACCTGTGTCTTATTGTCATCAACTACTTGTGCGGTGAAATCCCAACGGTCACCTGATTGGCGTAGGTTAGGGTCTGATGTTGTCACTGACAAGTAGGACCTTGAAACAACCCACACTTCTTGAGTTGCGGTATTGCCCTTCATCAATGGAGTTCCTGCGTATTCAAATTGTAAGGTAAAATCACCTAATTCATCTTGTGCAGAGATGTTGAATGGAATCTCAAAGAATCCATTATCATCTGTGTAATTAACACCAGTTCTTCCATCGAACGACCAGGTATAATTTACTGGAGCATTGCGTACAGGTTGGAGTGAATTGTCAACCAACTTTGCTTGAATTGTAGTGTTGGTATTGCGGTATAGACGAGGAAGGGATGTTGTTTGGAAGTCAGTAGTACCAACAACTGTTACGTTGATGTATGCACCTGTGTGAGCAAGTGTTGTTGAGTTTCCAGTAAAGTAGTATGCTGAGTTAGTGAAATCAACTCTTACACCATATGTTCCTGCACTATATTGACTGTACCAAGACCAGTTGTAATCGTATCTTGCATCTCCGTCCGTCATGATTGGTCGTTGCGCGTATGCTGTTTCTTGAGCACCCATGAATTGGCCATTGTGGTCAACGTCAATTTGTAAAGCGATGGGGTCTGCATCCCAAGCGTGATTGGTCCTGTTAGTAATGGTGCCAATAACTTGGAAGCCTTCTCCAGTATTCATTTCTGGAACAATTTCACAACGTACTGGGCTTTGCGGATCTGTTGGGTCAACTGCACCACAAGGCGGTAAGTTGGAATCTCCACCATTGACTAAATTAATTTGCCAATGTGTTGTGTTCACTGAAATGAAATTACGTAGTCTTGCTGCTTCACCTAACAATGTGGCTGGGTCGCCATCCCAATTTGTAGGGTATGGCTTGTAGTTTGCAATATCATTGTAGTTAATTCCTGCAGCGGTCAAAGCTTGTGCATGGAATAGGGTAGCCCAGTTACCAAAGGTACCATCACCATTGTTAATGGTTGAGTCAAAGTAGTATACTGGGTTAACACCGTTTGCAATCAACTGACCTTCGATATTCATGCGATGCATTATGCGAACTCGGAATGGTGATGCCTCATCGCCATGTAACCAAGGGAATGGCCATTCACTTGCTAATTCTGGTGAAACTCTTGCAACGATTTCAATATCTCCTGAAGGTAAACTTGTATTAGTATAATCATATCTTACTGGAATTCCCAAATGATCTACAACTATGTTGTGTTCTTTAGTTGTCGGATTCCATACAATTTCTTCATAACCACCTGGAATTTGTCCAACCCCATTATCCATTGTCGAGTTCCAACGAACTTGCTTCCAAGTTCCTGCAATACCCAAATCTTGGATGAAGGTCAAAGATGCCCATCCGGATGAATCGGTTCGATATCCTTCTCCACCAAATCCAGTGAAGTTTGTTGGGTGGGTGTGATTACCGAAAATTCCACCATAGATGGAGAAAGTAATCGGTGCATTCTTGACACGGTTGTCAAAGAATCCACGCTCCCAATCCGCTGAATAGTGCGCCTTGAAATCAAGCCAGAATGGTTGCTCATCACTGCGGAAATATTCCCATGCAGAATAATCAACGGTTAGGTTTGCTTCTACACCTACATTGTAGGATTGGGAGGTGTTTCCATTGAATGCGAACATTTCAGTTACTTCAGCATATACTACATATGTCGAACTATCACCGACTGTTATGTCTTCAGGGTATAGGAATTGTCCAACGCTGAAGTTTCCACCTGTATTGGTTAGAACATCGGTTGTTTGAACTGCTATTGTACCATTAGCAGTCCATTTAATAGTAACTTGTACTGGCAAAGCAACAGCGTTTTCCATTTGTCCAGAGATTGGATTCACCCAATCTACGTGTCCACTGAAAATGGCTGGAGAGCGAGCATCTATCCACAGATTGTTTGGAACATTCATAGTAATGAATGTTGGAGCTTTATCATCCTCATCAAGAACACAATCATTATCGTGATCCCAATCGCTTGATTCGGCTCCTCCATAACATGAGTCGCTAGTGAAAGTATTTTCCAAGTGGTCAAAGTCTGGGTCTTCACGAGTATCATTATCATCGTCGTTATCCACTGCATCAGGACCAGTTCCAGGGTCAAGTGGATTAGCTATTCCTTCACCACTACCAAAGTCATCGTGGTCCCAAGGGTTGGTTGAGTTGCGGTCAAAACGAGTCGGCCAAAGTAATACTTCATCCACATCATGCATTCCATCTTGGTCATCATCCAAATCAATGTCATCACGAATTCCATCGTTGTCATGGTCAAATGCTTGGGTTAGACTAATTGCGAGCTCGACCGTGTTGTTGAGTCCATCTGCGTCCCAATCATCATCCATCCAGTCAACAATTCCATCATTGTCATTGTCCCATGGCATTTGTTCTTCTCCCCAGAAACAATTTGGCATTTGTTCTTGTGCAATATCGCTGATTCCATTATTGTCATCATCCCAATCTTCAGCATCGGGTACTCCGTCGTTGTCATTGTCAACATCGTAATACTTTGGCGAGCGTAGACCTTGTGACATTACACCTTGGTCCCAAACTGCTTGGAACCAACCATCCTCATCAACGTCAACATCATTTCCGTCATCGTCATTGTCTTCACAATTCGTTCCGATAAAGAATGCACCGCCATATTCTTGACCTACATCATTATCCAAATCGTCGTCAGTATCTATTTCAAAATAATCCCATATTCCATCATTATCATCATCGACGTCAAACCAGTCATAAACATTATCATAATCATCATCTAAATCTACAGTGGAATTTGTGAAATCTCCGTCAACATCTCCATCGACATCATTCTTTAAGAAATCCGCACCAAGTTCATCAGGGAATTCGTCTAAGTGCTTTGGACCCATTCCATCAACGTTCCACTGCCAAAGTCCAGTTGTTAGACCAAACCATGTAATGAATGAATCCCTGTTATTTGTCATATCAACATTTGAAAGTGCAGCGCTCTTTTGTCCATTGAACTCGAAGTGGTAACATCCACCGGCCGCACCTGGAGTGCAACTCCAGTTTCCTGTTGTTGGGCCGCCTCCGAATGCACCTTCGTTCCAGTTTGCATCTGGGCGAATAGAGTAAGGTGAGCCCATTTGAGCATTTACTCCATTCAATGGCATGTGGTATGCAAGAGCGTAAGCATACCCGCAAACGAATCCCTGTCCGAGATTACCGACTGTCCAACCACAACTGGTCAAATTGAATGATCCACCCATTCTAATATCGTTGACGTCAAGTATACCATCATTTGCTTCATCTTGGTCCCACCAGTCTGGTAAGCCATCTCCATCTTGGTCTATGTCCAATCCGTTAATTAGGGAATCTCCATCACTGTCAATGTCCCACTCGTTTCCACCATTATATGGTGACCAACGTGTGTACATAAACCAATAAAATTCTGGAACTGTACCACCTGTAACCGGATTTGTAGTTGCATCATATCCATTATAATTTAGAATTACATCTTGGAATGGGTTGTGCATGTATACCATGTTCCAGTGATCACTAGTGTTGTCAGTATATGTTTGTGAGTCTGCACTTCCGTCCAAAGCACCACCATCATCCATTGGATAATATGGTCTGCCAAAAGCGTCGCCCATGTCGTGGTCAACAACACCGCAATTACCATCATCGGGGTCATACAAGTCGGAAATTCCGTCGTTATCGTCATCCCAATCAATACTATTCTCAAGTCCATCTCCATCAATATCGGAATCGACTGAATTAGGTCCATCATCACGATAGAGAGCACCATTGATAGTATGCAAATCTGCATCATTATCTAAATCACAATCCCAATCAATATCTAATGCATCCAAAATTCCATCATTATCATCATCAACATCTTCCCAGTTGCTTATGCCGTCATTATCCCAATCATTGAATTGTGAATGTGAAGCACGACGTGTTACACAGCGTGAATCCGGGGATATTGGATTTGGATTTGCAATAGTAGGACAATTCCATGTTGCTACATCAGAAGCCTTGTCTAGAGGGAATGAATCGTTCTCGTTTTGTATTTGGTCATCATCAAGGTCATATTCAAAATTAGATGCGTCTCCACTAACTAATATATTTCCAAGGTTATCTGGTGAAGGGGTACCGCCCATATCAGGGTCCATCCAATCTGGAACTGCATTGTAGTTCTGGTCGAGGAATCTAAGACGGTCGTCGTCTAAATCATAGTCATAATCAATTTCACAATCAATTCCGGGAATTGAGTCTGTATCTGCACCAGGTGTTTGGAATGGTGCAGTTAGATTACTCATTGTATAATCATTCAAACCATCGCCGTTGGTATCAATGTTAGTACAAACATCAGGGATGCCGTCATTGTCGTCATCTGGGTCGTACATGTCAAGAATTCCATCATTGTCATCATCGTTATCTGAACTATCTGGAGTGCCGTCATTGTCATTGTCAGGGTCAATGAAGTTTGGTATGCCGTCCAAATCTAAATCACCATCTACAATTGTTGTGAATGATGGTGTGCCTTGCGCCCCCATGGCGCCGAATCCAGAGGTTACCCCGTGTGTCCCTGCTGCTGCAACACGTGCTGCCTCATATGCAATGTAATCAACTCCGCCAGAGTATGTTCTGTATTCGTTGAAAGTCCATGTACGATATGCTTCGTACATATTACCAGCTTGAATGTGAGATGTAGTTATTGATGAGTCATATGGATGTGAATCTTCAACATCTATAATGCCATCATCATCATCATCATCATCAAAATAATCTTGTGTTCCGTCGTTGTCTAAATCACAAGGCCATTTGAATTGGTCTATTCGCGCATCGTTATCATCGTCTTCATCATAACTACCGGACCCTGAACCATCACTATCCTCATCGGGAACTCCATCGTTGTCGTGGTCAAACGGATTTTGATCTGCGAGATAGAATGCTCCAACTGGTTGTCCTGTCCAAGGGTGAATAGTAGAAGCGTCAAGATATCGGTCGGTTGATACATTTCTTGGGTCTAGGCCAAGTCCTTCAAGTGCTGCATAATCAAGCGGCCCTTCGATAATTCCATCATTGTCATCATCCCAATCCAAGTGATCTAGGATTCCATCGTTATCATGGTCGTATGGGTCTGTTCCATAGCATCCATCAAAACGCTCTAACAAATCGTATATTCCATCGTTGTCATCATCTAAATCATCGAGGTCATTTATTCCATCGTTGTCGTGGTCCTCTTTATTTGATTCTTCCAAGAATGTTGAATAAGATGGTATTACTGATTCCAAAGCAGAAATATCTAGTATTATTCCAGATGAAATTCCAGCATCATTCCACATGATATCGCTTAGTGCAGGATGTCCATTAGGGCCAATAGATTCCTGATTGCCAGCCCAGCCACCTTGCCCACCTTGGTTGGTGGATTGTGCAGGAGCCTGTCCAATGAGTTGTTGCTTGACAAATACTGTTTCGGCATCTCCTTGTTCAAAAGAATCTGGTTGTACTAATGATAGTAAAGGGCTTGATATCATCAAAAAGATGATTGTCAAAGACATCGATAATATTTGGCGTCGGCGTATTGTTTCATTTCTTGTATTTGAGAGCATATTGCCACCTCGGAATTATCTCGTGACCGAGATACCCTATTTGAAGAGAATGGCGCGGTCGTGCATTAGTGTATCATGATACAGTTCGCGTATCATCTGCGAGAATTATTTCCAATATTTAGAAAATTATCATTTACCTAATTATTTGGGTTTGAGAAAAAAAGGGAGGACTACCGAGAACCTCAGCCCTCAGTAGTCCGGCTATTCAATATCCGCAGATATTGATTATATTGATTTGTTTAACAGATTAAACTCAAGCTTCTAAGGAATCTAGGATGCCGTCGTTATCATCGTCGTCATCTTCGTTGTCTTGCAAGCCGTCGTTATCATGATCGAATTGACCGGTTAGGGAGTTTCCGTCGTTGACTTCGAACCAGTCGGATAATCCGTCGTTGTCGTCGTCAGTGTCTGAAAGGTCCCAAATGCCGTCGTTGTCGTGGTCGTAGCGGTATGTACCGGTTGCACCATCAGCTTCGTCAACGTCGAGAATATCGTCGTTGTCGTCATCGTCGTCAACGCCATCATTCATGCCATCGTTATCATGGTCACGGGAGCGGTCTTCACCAGCATCCTTTTGCCCATTCATATTGACATCTTCCCAATCATTGTAGTTGTCTATTCCATCATTGTCGCGATCTAAGTCAACAGCGTCGGAGATTCCGTCGTTGTCGTGGTCGTAGATGTTGGTGTTAGGGTCGCCGTCTTCAACTTCCTCACGGTCATCGATTCCGTCTCCGTCATCGTCGTCATCTTCAGCATCGGTGATGCCGTCGTTGTCGTGATCCATTGGGAATTCATCAACTGAGTCTGGAATGCCGTCATTGTCATCGTCGTTGTCTACATCGTTAGGGATGCCGTCACCGTCGTTGTCGTTTTCACCATTCTGTTCCTGGTTGTCGAGCTGCTGACCTTGTTGTTGGTCGGTCTGTTGTCCCTGTTGGCCTTGTTGACCGTTTTGGGTTTGACCTTGTTGCTGCTCGTTCTGTCCGTTTTGGTTCTGTCCGTTTTGGTCTTGACTGGTTTGGTCTCCTTGCTGGCCGCCTTGTTGACCGCCTTGCTGTTGTTGACCTTGTCCATTGTCTTGTTGTTGACCTTGCTGACCTTGTTGACCTTGCTGACCTTGTTGACCTTGCTGGCCTTGTTGACCTTGCTGGCCTTGTTGACCTTGCTGGCCTTGTTGACCTTGCTGGCCTTG
>DUCL01000212.1 GCA_012959845.1 Candidatus Poseidoniales archaeon | reverse complement strand
CCATTGTTGGCTACAGAAGGTTTGGCTATCCAAGCCTGGTGAAGATGAATTGTATGGTGATGTTGAAGTCGATATGGAGAAATCTATGGCTCATTACAAGAAATGGAATGAGTGGGCTAAGCAAAGAGAAACGCATCCTCGCGGTGAGCGCCGTCCTCTTTGGTTCAAGCGGCCATTGGCTCCGCGACCAGAACATTTCATCATGAAAGATCATAAGGAGTGATACCATGGACCCAACTATAATTTTCGCAATAGCGTTATTGCTATTTGTAGCGTTAATTTTCAGCCCACTTGGATTAGGAGGGGGAGTACTCTATGTGCCAATATTTCTCTATCTTCTTGACTGGGATGTTCAAGAATCAATCACTGCATCTCTATTATTAGTATTCATGGTCGCGCTTGGAAGCAGCCTTTCACATAAAAAATCTGGGCACGCCGACACTGCTGTAGCAAATGCTGGGCGAATCTCAGCACTTCCATTTGCAGTAGTAGGCACAATTCTTGCTGGGATTTTACTCGATAAAGTTGGAGAAGTAGGAATAAAAATACTTGCTTCAGCAATCCTACTTTTTATTATTGAGCGCACGATTACAAGAATGCGCAAAGAACAATCTGAAATTGAACCCATGCCCGAGTTTGCCCCCCTGAAGAAGAAATATCAGGTAGGTGCCGCCCTTGCAGGCACAGCTTCGGGAATTCTTGGAATGGGAGGGGGTGCAATCCTAGTTACTCTCAATAAATCATTACTAAAAATGGATGCTCACAAAGCCGCTGGGACAAGTTATCAAATTGGTTCGACAATCGTTCCAGTTGCATTACTAAGCCACATAATTATCGACGGGGTAATCTACGACCTTTTTGATTCAGTTGGAATTGTATTAACAATTCTAATCCCTTTGCTAGCATTCATATTTGCTTTTAGTGGAGCGAAATTTGCAATTCGAAATCTTTCTAATAAGGTGGTTACGATTGTTTACCTAATTGCAGTGAGTCTAAGCCTTATTAGATATTTCATAGATTTTGCTTCGATGGTTTGAGTTACAAATTGTCAATTAGGAGTGGATGGTGGCCATGCTATGGATGAGCAGCAAAGACCGTTGTTGACCCTGTGCAAATCAAGAATAATTGATGCCGTTCCTGAGGGCCTTAGTGAAAAGTCTCTGGCATTACAACATTCGCTTAGCGGTATATGCTCGTTCTACAGCGTTGCTGATCTGGCTGGATTCTTGTTTTCCGAACAGTTTGGCCTATTGGTCGGCGATACTGAACCATGGATTGTCTTTGAATTGGGAATTTATAGAGACCCAGATAAAACAATTGAATTGATTGCTATTTCAGGAAATATCACTCTTGCGGATTCCCATTCAACTGGGGTGTTTGAAGGTGATATCGCACAGTGTAATACTGTTGAAGAAATGGAAAAAACAATTCTACTGTGGCACAATGCTGCCTATGACGCGGATGGGCGCTTTCAATAAAATATTGAAAGGCAAGTTAGTGAACCATCAGCGGCTCTAATTTGGCTCATATCGATAACTATCGGCTTTAGTCCTAAATCTTCAACCGTTGATAGAACGGTTGGGTAACCTTTGGCAACGAGAACTTTTTCACCCTCTAATCCTATTGTATTACAACCATAGGCCTCTTCTTTAGGCATCCATATTATTTGACTGCCCTCTGGTAATTGTCCAAAGTCTTGTTGTGAAAGATAGCCTTCGGGTGTGAAGATGATTTTGTCTGTAGGGGTGGATGCTATGCTGGTTAAGTGGAGTGCTTCTGCTGGAAGGTCAATGACTCTTAGTTCGTGGCCAAGTCCTTCGACCAATTCTCGTAATACTGCTATTCCAGCATCATTAGTTCTGCTAGAACGCCCAACAAAAAATAAATCTCCAAGGCGCAATATGTCTCCTCCATCCATTTTGCATTCGGAGTGCATTCGTTGAAATTTATCAGAGCCATAATGCTCGGAAAGAAAATCTGCAATCGGTGGTTGTTCTGCAATCCTCGATGGGTGGCCTGGTATTGGCAGCAACACATGGCCATCTATGACGATGGCTTGGTCTTCGACGAATACACAATCTGGATGATTTGGGTCTGCATCTAACATTGTCAC
>DUCL01000211.1:5794-12513 GCA_012959845.1 Candidatus Poseidoniales archaeon | reverse complement strand
CCCATGCATTTAACCAAATCTCAACTTGGGCAGGTCTCTCTGACAGACACCTGTCCAATCTCGCGTACCAGCCGCTCACCCCGCTCTGCATGACCTCACCGAGCCAGCGGGCTGGCTTTTCTCGTTTCAATGTGACCCATAAAAAAAAGGCCTGTTTCCATTGGAGAATCAGTAAAAAGCTGCAAAATCATAGCCCAAGGATTGCCATACTTTGATTGTGCCATGCCAACCCAGAGCTTACCCAATCAAAGATTTCTTTGAGTGTATTATCATCTATTTCAGCAGCGGTTGCGAGTTGGTTTATCAATTCCAATTCGGACTCGTCATATTCCCCATCAATGGCAGCGACCAAAGCAGCATCTCTCAATGCAAATTTGATTAGAGCAGGGTCTATTGCAATGAGCAATTCATCCATATCAGGTGGGTCGGTTAGAAGATTGCGAATATCAACACGTACTTCTGGATGAATTAATATCCGACCCATCAAAGCCTCTATTGCGCAAAATTCTTCTCGGACTAATTCACCATCAGCAGAAGCGATTAACACCAAAATAGATGCATATGTTCTTTTGTCATTAGGCGAACAATCACCTAATGGGTCAGTGAACAAATACTTCACTCCGAGAGGTCGTTTAGTAACTCATATCCTGCAGCCATCCAGGCATATCCATCTACAGTCCATTGTAACAATCTATCAACAGCATCATCGGCTAAACCAAAGTGAGCAGAGATTTCTTCCAAAACTTCTCTTTCATCTTCATCGACTGTACCATCAGCAGCAGCCATTAGAACCGAATCTCGTAATGCAAGCCTTCCAGCCTCATCGCCCATATTTTCAAGGCAGGATTCTAATGATGGAGGGGTCTTCAATGCACCACGAATCATTTCACGTTGTTTTGGTGAAAGCAATGCAGTTCCAAGTCTTTGTTCAAACATTGCCATTTCATCAATTGATAATTCATTATCAACTCTAGTCATAAATGCAAGTAAGCGTGCATAGGCAAAGCGTTCTTCGCGTGGTAATTTGTGAACTGTGTCCGGTAGCATCGTATCCTCCGTAATTGTCCTCCCCCATCAAACCCTCGCTTGTTGACATGCGGAAAAACACTACATTGAAGGGTAATAGCAAATGCCGAAGAACATGGCGAAACAACATCAGTCCGAAGTAGTGATTTGGACAAATCGCGGGTGTCCTGCATGTGTGAGGGCAAAAAGTTTTTTTGATTCTAAGAAAATAAATTACGAAGAAAAAAAATTAAGTTCAAACCCTTCGATACAAAGAGCATTTTCAATAGCTACAAAAGGTGCAAAATCAATACCTCAAATATTCATCAACGGAGAACACATTGGCGGTTTTGATGATCTACAAAATCTGCAAAAGCGTGGTGAATTAGATTACAAACTTGGATTGGTTTCTGAATTACCAAAGTTAAGTTTTGCTGATAAAATAAAACGCGTATTAGGAATTAATTGATCATTCACTTTCATCAACATCATAGTACCCAAACACCATCCACTTCATCATCCCCCAAGTGAATATGCCCCAACAACAGACATTGATAAAGAAAATCAATCTAATTGGTAAGTCGCTAAGTATTATCAATGAATCAAAAGTCAATGTAGAGCCTACAAGGCCAAAGGCATAAACTGACAATGCACCAATGGTTGTGTGACGTACATCTTTGCGTCCATCAAATGTGAAATATCGATGAACAAAGTGTGCAGAAATGCTTGAAACAAACCATCCCGTTGCCCATGCAAATGTATTAGAAAATCCAATATATGGAGAAATGAAGACCAATATTTCCCACAAAATCCAAAATAATAGGGTATTAAATCCGCCAAAAATAGAGAATCTACGAATTGTTCCGCGAGGTACAACCCGTTGAGCAACCTGCCGCTCCATAACCACTCAGTATTGCAGGATTGTTTCAAGTTGTTGAATCAGTCATCAAGGGTCACAACATCACTTTCCTTGCCGGTGATGATGCTGCGAAGTCGAGAATTATCGGTTTGTATTGCATCCATTAAATCGTACTTTACACCAAGACTTTCGGCTAATACGCCAAGAGCAAGAGTGTCTTTGGGCAGGCATTTTCCTCCGAATCCTCTGTTTAATCCGAATATTGGGTCAAGGTGAGATGGGCCGATAGGTTGTGCTTGCTCTGCAGTAATAATATCGCGAATCTTATACCAGTCTTCACCCATGCCTTGGCAGATATCATACAATTGGTTTGCAAAGATTACCTTTACTGCATAGAAACTATTCTTTGTATATTTTACTAATTCTGCTTGCGTAGGAGTCACTTGAAATGTATTGTCAATTCGCAGTACTCCAGCCTCTCTATGCTGTTGAAATACAAGTTGTGCAACCTCTTCATGGTGGGTGCCGCAAACCAATATATCCTGATTAGAAAAGTCCTCAAGGCGTTGTCTTTCAACTAAAAACTCGGGAGAGTATGCAATTTTTAAATGACTATATCGTTCATGATATTGTTGAGTGGTTCCAGGAACAACAGAACTCTTGATGACCGCAATAAATCCATCTGGTAGAGCATCCAATATTCCTTCAACTATTGAAGTATCACATGCACCAGTAACAGGGTGAGGTGGTGTTGGAACTGCAATATATGCCATGTTTACATTGTCAGTTACATCAGAGAGATTCGTTCCTCGCGCTGGGTCATGAATGAATAATTCATGGGCGTTTTTGAAACAGTGTTCAATCGCGCCACCGACCATTCCAGCGCCAATAATTCCGACTTTCATATACAAGGGTGAGAGCCCATCTTTGATTAAGATGCCCTATTTTCAAGCCCTTAATCACGATGTGGATTAGGATTGAGTTTACCATCTCTAGCCATAATAGATGCTTGAAGTAATGATTCAGCAGTACCACAATCAACCCAAGTTTCTTCTCCAACGGTTAACAGTGATGCACTACCATCTTTTACATAACGGCGGGTGACATCTGAAATTGAGAAATCATCTCCTTTTTCAGCGACTCCCTCATCGAGGAATTGCCAAAACCTTTCATCGAATAGATAGATTCCACCAATCGCTAAATTCGAAGGAGGATTCGTCGGCTTTTCAACGATATCAATCACTTTGTCATCATCACCTAATACCGCGACTCCAAATGCTTCAGGATTGTCCTCTTGCCTTGCTAATAGTACACAGCCAGGAACTCCTCTTGAGGAATTAAATTGTTCAACTGCCCCATCTAACTCAACGGTTGTAATGTTGTCGGAGAAGTAAATTAACAACCTACAATCTTCATTGTGCGGTCTTGCCAACTCTAATGCACCAGCAATACCAGAGGGAGTTTCTTCCAAAACATAATGGATTTTTTCATCTGTTAATCCCGCACCAACATGTTTTGCGATTTGACCAATAAATTGATTTGAAATGATTGTAATATCCTTCACACCAGAACGCCTAATAGTTCCCAATGCATAGTCAATAACCGGTCTTTTAAATAACGGTAGAAGAGTTTTCTGAGTGTATTTTGTGAAGGGAAATAAGCGGCTACCGTGACCACCTGCTACAAGGATTGCCTTAACCTTCATGAATTAATGCAAATGATTTCCCTTTTTGGCCTTGCCTATTAATTGGCTCTTTATTCGGAGGTTTGCCCCATCAATTCTTCAACTGCGCCATCCTTTGGATTTTTTTCAAAATAATCGGTAGTGACTAATTCGGCAAGAGTCTCAACTCCCGCTTCGATTAAGTCCGGATCATTTCGCTGTGAAGTTTCCCAGCGCTGTTGTGCCATTTGGGAATAATCTTCATCAGCACTTCTAAGCATTTTTTCAGCGTTAGACAATTCGCCTTCAAGTCCTTCGAATACCTTTCCTTGCTCAACAGCATCTCTGTAATTGGCAACTTCACCCAAGTCACCATCTTGTTTTCCCCACGTAGGTCCCTTTTCATCTCCGCCTCTGGTTCTAGCCATTTCAGCATTTGATGTAATACGTTGAGGGATATTACCAAATAATTTGGTTAATTTTTTTTCTACAACTTCTCGAGTATCTCTATCTTCAAATTGCGATAAAGAAAAATCCATTCTATGTAATATTTCAGCTATTTTATTTTCAGTTGATATTTGAATCACAACTAGATAGAGCGATAAACAAAACAAAGCCAATGAGAAAAAAAAGGATTGTGAGTATTGCACTAATCCTATGGCCAATGTCGCTACTATCAACACTATTACAGCACTAATCCTGCGATTCAATGATTTTTGCCGATGTAGCAATCGTTCCAATGAAAAGGCATCGGCATACATATTATTCACCATTATTATTGAATTATTTTATTTAATTTTTCAATCAATTCTTCTTCATCTATTTCTTCTGTTTTCCATCCTAGTGATGCGAATGCAGCCTCTTTACTTTCTTCAATGTTTTTTCCCATTCTCTCGTGCCCGAATTGAATTAGGGCTAAGAGCAACAATAAGCAACCAATGGCAACCTCATAAGAATAATACATCGCGATTGCAGCAGATGAAAGCAACGCAGGTATTATTGAAATAATCGTACGATTTTTTCTACGAGATTCGCTGTCAATAGAGTCCAAAATCCTTTGAGCGGCTTGTTTCTTTGTCATCGCCATAACACTGGCAGAATGCACATGGTTGTCAATTTTTTTGTTGTATTAGTTTTCAGCAAATACGATTGAACTGTAATTCGGGGGCGAATCCCATTTGCTTGAAACCGGCGAAGAGGTGTTAGATTCCTCAACCAATACACTGTCTTGCATAGTAACATTTTGACGCGGTTCATGTAATAATTTATTCAAAACATCGACTAAGGTTTGTTGCATCTTAGCAGTTTGTTGAGCCTGCATTATCAATAAGCGATTCATTCCTTCAAGGGCAGCATCATTTCTTCCACTATGGGCTTCTATTGCTATGGTTTGTGCATTAATCGCTTCTTCTTGCCTTACCAATAATTGCCGAATCGCAGGAGAGCCTATTGCATCACGTCTCAGAATTTCATCAATTGCAAGAGACAAATTAGTATCTGCAGTTGATAATTCATTTTGCAATTGAAATATTTTTCTATCAGAATATTCTAGTTGATCATGTAGAGCATTATTGTGTAGGTATCGAATTATGCCCAGTATTGTAGAAACGATTGAGATTCCTAACGCAACACCAAAATCAACACCGAGAACGGGGAGAGCCATTATCACCATCAATCCAATTGTCAGCGATTTTATTATTCCCATACATATAATTCAGTGCTAGAACCATATCAAACAAAGGGCGGGGACTTAGGGGCTCCCATACAATTACACAAGCGGGATAAAGCAATCATCATCAACTTCAACCAAACCACCGGTTGTAAGAAGATGCTCCAATGCTTCTTCAGTTTCTTCCACATTTACTCCATGTTCGGTCATTCCATCATAAATTGAATCTAATGTTGCAACAGGTTCGCCCTTTGCCATTACAGATTCCACGACAAACAACATCAATTGACATGCAATTGCCAATAACGGGTCATCTCCATGGTCATCAGGTAGGAAGTTTAGGAAAGCATTGGCTGGATGCGTAGCATCATCAAGTTCAACAGGCAATTGCTCATTAGGCTCAGCAGCTCTTTGGCCAAGCCCTCTAATTCCGTGAGCGTCATTTAGGTCAAAGCAGTCAAACAAATTTCTTTGGTCAGGGTCAATCTCCCCATCGGACAGCGGCTCCAATCTTTGTGCGATGGAATTCACTCTGTGCAATCTTTGTTCAATAGTCAATCTTTCCCGATTCAAATCCATTGAGATAATATCCAAGGTCATATTTGCTTGGTCTATCATCCATTGTTTTATATCCCAATCCGGTTCAATACCTGCCATAGTATCGGCAAGTCTCTGGACTTCGTCAGGGAGTGAATTGAGATGTATTTGCTTTTCAGAATTGTTGCTTACATCCTCGCCCATGTTTGTTCAACTCAAGCATGACAGCCTATGAAGACTACCACCAAACCATTACCTTTCTTTCCATTCCAAAGGTGATTGACTGCGACCCATCTACAAGAGAAACCACATTACAGTGGATGCCGACCTAATGTTTTGCCAAATACAAATATTACCAACACCGCTGCGACCAATGAATAATCGCGATTCATTTCAACAATTTATTGGGGCGCGTTCATGTAGGGGTTGCCTTTGGAAAGGCTCATGAGTGACTATCGCATTGCAATTCTGCCGGGCGACGGCACTGGTAGAGAGGTGGCTATAGAGGCCCAAAGAATCCTCGATACTATTGAAGCAAATACCAATATCGGCTTTGAGCAAACTGTAATTCCATGTGGCGGTAAAAACTATTTGGATACAGGAGAAGAATGGGCAGAAGGGTCGTTTGAATTTTGCCGCGATGAAGCAGATGCAATTTATTTGGGAGCAATTGGACATCCTGGAGCGACATTAGCCAATGGAGATCTTGCTGGTGGTTCTGTAATTTTGGGCATGAGAAGCGGTTTAGACCTATATGCCAATGTTAGACCTATCAAACTCTATGAAGGCGTCCCACATAAGATACATGGAAAATTCACCCAAGTCTGGCAGCCAGGCTTGGTCGACATGACAATCCTAAGAGAAAATACTGAAGGGTTGTATCACTCATTGCTAAGAAGAAGTGCAGACCGAGCCATGGGCAGAGATCCATACGAACCTCCAGAACTTCAGTTCCCGGGATTATCTGGAGAAGTTGCTTATGACCC
>DUCL01000211.1:0-5774 GCA_012959845.1 Candidatus Poseidoniales archaeon | reverse complement strand
GCAAATGGTAGCGAACGTCTGATTCGCATGGGTTTTGAAATTGCAGAAACAAGAAACGGCGCTCCAGCGGATGGAGTGCAAAGAGTCTCATGTGTTGACAAATCAAATGTTACTAGAGGATGCCAATTATTCCGTCGTGTCTTTGATGATGTCGCAACAAGTTATCCAAATAGCGAACTAGATTACAGTTTTATCGATGCTTTCATGCAATGGATAACCCGCTCTCCAGAATACTATGATGTAGTTGTTACTTCCAATATGTTTGGTGATATTGCGACTGATTTAGGCGCTGTATTACAGGGTGGCATGGGGATGGCCGCTTCCGGAAATATTGGCGACGAACAAGCATTCTTTGAACCAGTTCACGGCTCTGCACCAAAGCATGCAGGAAAGAACAAAGTCAACCCAATCGCTTCGATTAATTCCATTCAAATGATGATGGATTGGCTGGGTCGTAAATCTGCTAACGACCAGATGATTCAAATCGGGGAAATGATTGATGAGAGCGTCGCAGACCACCTTAAAGTCGGCAAGAATCTAACATACGATTTGGGCGGCGATTCCTCATGTTCATTTGTTGGTGAGAGTATTTCTTCACGATTAGCTGCAAAACTTGCAGAACAATTTTGATTAAGGGCCTATAGCGCTTCTTTGTTTCCATTCGTTTTCAAATTCAGTCCACAACTGTTGCTCAATTTCTTGCCTAAGTTGCGCCTCCATCACCGGGGCAATTTCCATTATTACTTGATCACGAATTTCTAGTGCCATATCAGCCCTCACCCGTTCTTCAGTATTTCTTTCAATTTCTTGACGCTGAGTACTTGAGATTTGGTCCGAGTCATTGTGCTCGTTATGGTAACGATTAATTTCCGCTTGGACTATTCTTTCAATTTCTTTCATCAATCTAGAAACAATTGCCAACTCCCAGTCTTCAGTTGGATGAGGCACATTCATTCTAGATGCTTCATTTTTCAAGGTTTGTACAATCCTTGCTCGTACAGGATTGCCTACTTCAAAATCAGTAGCGCCGGAAATAAACCCAACCAACGAATCTACCCATTCTTCATCGGAAATATCATTTCCACAACCTGGACATCCTATGGCTGTAGAATCATTGTCCTTATTTTCTGGTTCAATTGGGATTTCACTCTCTGCAGAATTACGGCCGTTTCTCCTCTTCGGAGTAGGCGCGAGTTCCAAATCAAATGACATTGTAGTCCCAAACGTATTCCGCTTCGGACCACCGGAATTACTTCCTTCCCCCATTTCAATCACTGATAATTATACCCAAGAGAATAAAAGAGTTCCGCCGTTTTGCACCATCAATGGGGGCTTTTCCTTCCGGATAAAGGAAAATCCAAGCGAATACCATTGGGAAAATATCATTTCCCCTTTGAAGATAATGTGGAAGTAATGTAGTCTATTGCCGCTTGCAGATGTTGGCTATTGTCATAATTAGAACTCGGTTTTCTAGTAATTTTCTGCATTGCACCTACCAATAGATTATTTGCAACTCTTGACAATTCATCAACAATCGTGACACTACCCATTTTCGCTGAACGAGATAAAGGATTCAAGTCAATAACAAGTACAGTTTTCCCCATCGCCACTAAAGCCTCACATCTATCTCCATCTTCAAGGGGCACCAATATTACATCACTATCATAGATTCCACTTTTACAACAATTTGCTCTTGGCCCTTCAAGTCCTGGGATTTTCGCATTTGGATTTCCACCCAGTATTTCAACATCCAATTCATTATCACTCTTAATTTTACTAAGATGATTTAGCAGGGCGCTCATCCTTTCAGGAGTGCGATAGAATATATTGACTTCAACAGGAATTTGCAGTAGACTAGCTAATTGCATTAGTTCCATGCCGGCAAGTGCGATTGCATTCCCATTCAAACTGATAACAGCAGAGTTGGCGTTTTGCAATTGCGCCAAAGCCTCCATCGTAGCATCATGTGCACTGGGAATCGTTTTTTCTCCAAGCAGGTAATCGTATGCTTCACCTCTGCCATGTGCAATCAATGCACTATCGGCAAGCATTCCAGCCTTTGCGGCCAACTCAAGACGGTGGCGCATTAACAGTGATTGATAGCGCGGGTGGCTTTTATCAGCAGCAAAACCAGACATTGTAAAGCCTCCTCAAGCATTGTTAACCAGCATTGAAACATCAAGTGGTGCAACGCCGCGATTAATTGTGCTAGTAGAAAGAACATCGAGACCACACTCTTTCCAATCGCTCATTCGTTTGAATGTAATTCCACCGCTCGCTTCGAGAATGACGTGCTCGCGAATCGATAATTCAGTCATTTCATCAGCAACTGCTTTACATCTTTCAGGGTCAAAATTATCCAGCATAATGACTAATTTAGATATATTTTCCAAAGGCCGGCGCGTAGACCAAATCATCGCTGCCATCATCGCTTCTTTTTCTTCTCTAACCTCTACTTCTAGGAAAGCACCGCATTGTTTAATGTCAACGGATTGCAGAAATGAAGTGATGCGGTTTGCATGACCATCAATATCACCAAGCATAGTTGCAAGGTCATTTTCTTTGATCATCGTTGCATCACTTCGATTGAGCCGATGCGTAAGGCCTCCGCCCATGTGAACTGCCCATTTATCCAACAACCCCCAAACTGTTTTTCTAGTGCAAGCGATTTGATTTGGTGCAACAGATGACCACTTCTTCGCTTCTGTAGCAATTCCAGATAAGTAGCCAATAATATTCAGAATGCTTCTTTCCATTGTCAAAAGAGTCTCTCTATCGCCGCTGAGGGTGGCAATTTCATCACCATTCGATACTTGCTTTCCATCATTAGCTTGCCATGAAATCTTCAGTGATGGAGCCCAAATTTGCAGCATATGGTCCACTGCACAAGTGCCAACAACAATTCCATCTGCTCTAGCGAATAGTGTGGCTTCAACTTCATCTCCTCTTCCAAAACATGGCATTTCTATGCCATCATCTGCAACTATTGCACCAACCCATCGGTCAATACTTCCGAGAAGTAACCTACTCGGCCCCTCTTCCGCAGTCCACAACAGGTGGCCACGGTGATGTGGGGGTTTTGCCTTCCCGGCCATGTTAACTGCAATGCGTGACTCGCTTTCAAGCAACCCCTTGCCTCTCAAACATTGATGGGCGATGAGTTGCACGGCCTAACATGGTGCGAGTCCTTGTCATAGGAGCCGGTTTGGCTGGACTCTCTGCAGCATTGGCTGCAACCTCTGCCGGACATCATGTTGTCATCATTGAGAAATCAAAAAGAATCGGTGGGCGTGGCACTTCACAACACATCGATGGCTTTGCAATCGGTCATGGTCCACATTTTATTTTGAACAAAGGGCCTCTAATGAAATTAGCAACCAAACTTAGTACAGTAAAAATTGCTAAGTTACCCTTGCGTCTTCACCGCATTGAAAGTGTTGGTAATGGCATTATTAGGCCAAAAGGCAATCCACAAAAAGTAGTTGAAAGCAAAAAAGCCCTCAAGTCCAAAGATGCTAACAACCCTCATGTGAAAAGCGCACAATTCATTAGCGGTTGGGGGATTGATTCAGAATCACGTTATCAGGCATTAGCAAAGGGCAATTTATCTTGTGTTGGCGAAGGTTGGTCGGGCTTAGTTGGGCGTTTAGCAATGGCATTGGACGAAGTTGGCGTACTGATTGATTCCAACTTAGAAGTAGTTTCTATCGAGCAAGGAAAGGTGCATTTGAAAGATGGAAGAACGATAGAAACCGATGTAATAATATTGGCCTGTGGTTATTCAAAAACGCGTAAATTTGTAAGTGAATTATCTTCTTCATCAGGCCAAAACGGTTTACCAATAAATGACCCCATTACCGCTTCAATCGTCGATGTTTCTCTTGATTCAAAACCATTACAACAATTGCAAGCAATCGTTGATGCTGAAAATAATATGGCTATTTTTGATATGAAAAATATTCATCCAGCAGTTGGAATTAGCGGGTCTTTGTTGAGTGCGATTGCTATTGGAGGTAGTGATCAATTCAATTCTCCTCAACAACGCCTTGACAGCCTATATGCATTTTTGGATGAGCGGGCTGGTGGCTGGAGGGAACACATAATCTCAGAAAGAGGTCAGAAAAAAATTACACTTCATGCAAATCCTGAGGTTCCAATTCAGTTTGACATCTTTTCAAAACACAATGTATTATTGGCAGGCGATTGGATTGACAATGAGTATTCATTAGCAGATGCCGCCGTTGAATCTGGCAGACAGTGCGGACGTCATGTTTCTGACATTAGTGGTTGAATCATTATCCACTGCCGGCTATGAGGGATGGATATGCGGCTAGTATCTTGGAATGTCAACGGTCTTCGCGCTGCAATACGCAAAGGGATAGATGGATACTTCGAATCAATAGATGCGGATATTTGGATGCTTCAAGAAACCCGCGTATTAGAAGAACAATTTCCTAGGGGTTGGAATTGGCCTGAAGGATACTCTGTACACCTACACCCTGCACAGAAAAAGGGCTACTCAGGGGTGGCAACATTATCGCGTGGAGATATGGAACTGATTAGAACTGGTAAGGAAAGCAAACTAGATCCAGATGATTCAGAAGGCAGAATAATAGTTTCCAAACATGGAGAATTAACTTGTATCAATACCTATTTGCCAAGTGGTTCAAACAAGGAAGAACGACAATTATTCAAAGAATCCTGGATGGATGAATGGAGACAGTGGTTGCAACCATTCCTCTCATTAAAAACACCTGTAATCGTTTGTGGAGACCTCAACATTGCCCATACAGAGGATGACATTTGGAATGCAAAAGGTAACAAAAAATCGAGTGGTTTTTTACCTCAAGAAAGACAATGGTTCAGCGATTTACTCAATGATGGTTGGAGTGATGTATTTCGAGAGCATGTTGGAGAAGGTCACAAAGAATACTCTTGGTGGTCAAATAGAGGTCAAGCAAGAGTCAAAAATAGAGGTTGGAGAATTGATTACTTCCTGGCCAATCCAGCTGCTGCAAAACTTGTCAAAGATATCTCAATAATCCGCCAAGGTGGATTAGATATTAGTGACCATGCTCCTGTAGTATTGGATATTGATTTGTGATGAAAAGCGGTTTATGTACGCAAGGTGCTCGTACCGGAAAACTCAAACCTTCCTTACGGATAATTTCAATTGCTTCCGTACCATCTTAGTACCGGAACACTCAAACCTTCCTTACGGATAATTTCAATTGCTTCCGTAGCGTTGTAGTCGCATAGGCACACAAGGGGAGCTTTTTGATTCGGAACAGAATCCTATTCCTCTTCATAGTCTCCGTGTAATTTACTGAATACCACTTTCTTGAGGAGATCTTCATTTTCATCGACATTCTCGCGGAGTATGGAAATCGTGGATGCTACTGATTCGTCAAATAGTTCCGATGAATGCTTTTCTTCAATATATTGTTTTAAATCAAGCGACAATTCTGCTAAATCGGCCTCGATTTTTTTGCTAAAACGGTCATATTGTTGGTCATCAATGGTTACTATATCAGCAAGGATCTTTTCTTTCATCTGACCGAATTCTTGCTTAATATATCTTCTTGTATCATTATGAGCAGATGTTCTTGTAGTGATCTTCCGATTAAACAGAAATGATAAGATACGACGTTTCACAAAATTATTTGGAACAACTGTAAAGGCGAATGCCAAGATGGTAAGGAGCCCAACCACATTCCACCAGGCTAAAGCCATCAGAGTTTCTGTGCAATCACCGTCTTTTTTTTCTATGCATG
>DUCL01000210.1:952-2125 GCA_012959845.1 Candidatus Poseidoniales archaeon | reverse complement strand
TGAACTGAAAAATCAAATAGATATTACTATTTGTCCCCTTACCTACCATTTGTCATGCAACCAGCACCAGTTCAAATAACACCAACCCAAGCAACTCCCACCCACAAAGTTGTCAGCGATGAAATAATGTTCAAAGATGTTCCAATACCTACATTAAATGGATTTTTGGGCTTGGCTATACAATGGCTCGCTCTACCATTCGCAATGATTTGTATGTTTATCACTTATGAGTTGGGCGCATTGATTGTTATTGGAATAATAATACAAATTCTTCTTTCAATTCTTTGGTTTTTAATGTTCAATAGTTACTTAATTGTCAGCCCAAATGAAGGGGCTGCCATCCAATTTTTTGGGAAATACAAGGGAACAGTTGACAAGCAAGGATTCCATTTCTTCATCAATCCGTTGTATGAAAAGCACAAAATATCTCTAAGAATTAGAAACTTCGAATCAGCCAAACTCAAGGTTAACGATGTCAATGCAAATCCAATTGAAATCGCCGCAGTTGTAGTTTGGAAGGTTGTAGATACTGCAGAGGCTTTGTTTGAAGTTGATAATTATCAGAATTACGTTCAGATTCAAAGCGAGGCGGCGCTACGCGCTATGGCAACAAAATATCCCTATGATATCATCGAAGACAAAGATATAGGAGGAATTGCACTATCAAGTCACCAGGAAGTCATCGCACAAGAATTACAGATTTCAGTTGAAGCAAGATTGAAGAGGGCAGGAATTCAAGTTCTTGAGGCTAGAATCAGCCACTTAGCATATTCTCAAGAGATCGCCCAAGCAATGCTGCGCCGCCAACAAGCAAGTGCAGTTGTTGCAGCACGCAGCGAAATTGTCAAGGGTGCTGTTGGAATGGTTGAAATGGCATTAGAGCAATTAAGCGCCAAAAACATCATCGAATTAGATGAAGATAAGAAGGCTTCAATGGTTAGTAATCTGCTAGTAGTGTTATGTTCAGAAACAGATACTACGCCAGTTGTTAACACCGGTTCTATCTGATGTTGGAATTGATTGTAGACTCACGGTTAAACCACTGCAGTAATGCGATACAACGTCCCATCATTACCAAAAGTAGCATAATAGAGATCGCCATTTGCATTGAATCGAAGCGGCAGCGGAGTCCCTACATCAACTGCAAATCTGGTAACTTTGCTATCCCATCCT
>DUCL01000210.1:0-780 GCA_012959845.1 Candidatus Poseidoniales archaeon | reverse complement strand
CACTGGTCGCAAATCAATACCATTCAAACTGGTATGAGGCGTCCATGTTGCAATCGGGCCAATCGTGCCTTGTGGCACTGGATGTTGTGGATCGTCATCTGGCCAGCCATAAGCAGCAGATTCGGCCAGCAAATTTACTTCTTCATAGGGATGGTCACCTTCCCAATCTCTACCATTATCGGTGAAGACATACCCGAGCCCTTCCACCCAAACTCCATCAAAGGAATTACGAACTCCAGAGGCGAGAATACCATTCTCTCCTGTTTCTCCATCTACCCAGAGCAAAGCCCCATTTCTCTCATCATCTTCGACACAGACATTGCATGTAGAGCCACTATGCCAAACAAGAGTTCCATTAGGCAGTTCAGATATTGCATTAGTTTGGTGGTTTCCAGATTTTATTCCACTGATTAATTCAACCCGATTATCAAACCCTAAACCACTTCTATCATAACGTGATAATGTACCAGATTCAGATATGAATAGACTCTCTTCAGTTATGTGAACTCCATGCGGGTGATACAAATCATCAACTACAGTTGTGCTAGAAAAGTTATCACTAGAATCTAGAATAATAATTCTCCCCCCATCTCTATCACACATCATCAAATGAGTTTCATCAACCCATTCCATACAGGTCGGGCCACCAAAACCAGAAGCCACTTCTTCAATTACAAAACCATCTTCGGTTACATGTGAATTGAATGGTGTTGTATAGGGATAAATCTGTCTTGCAATTAGCAAGAAAAACAACAATGCGACAATTGGAATGACATGCCG
>DUCL01000209.1 GCA_012959845.1 Candidatus Poseidoniales archaeon | reverse complement strand
GCGGATATCGCCGAATGTTAGAACTCCTTCGTGTTGGGCATGAAGTAGTACTTGTAAAATAGAAATGTCCGCAGATATTCTCTTTGGTGCTTCTTTGGCTTCAACTTCAAGTAATTCACCCTCAACATCTCTAACCAGAACCTTTGTCAATCCAAGTTCATCATTTCGTTTTTTTGCAAAAGCCCGTCCAAAATCGGTCAATTGCCATGTCTTTTGACGCCTATCATCGCCGCGAATACTACGCGTATGTTCTGTGACATATTCGTCCTTGAGAAGTGTGCGCATTGAACGACTAACATTTGGTGGGTGTTGTGCACATGCATCTGCAATTCCCGGGCGGGTCAACGCATAGGACACAACATACCTATCGGCTTGGTGATCTTGTTGCAGAAGGTGGAGCAGTACGCGGTCAACGACTGCAATATTGACCTTCGGCAAGCCACCGCTCATATGTTGCGGTTGAGTCATTTGTGCATGAACCATTCGCTCATTTGATTTATTTTATTATCCTTTATTGAATAAAATTAGTGAGCAAATAGTGAGCAAAATAACCACAAAGCCTTTTATCGCACCACGATACCAGTAACGAGGCCTGCCCCATGAATGACCTGAATGTAAGAAAAACCGCGCTACTGTTAGTGATAACAATGCTTTCCATGTCTTTGTTACCGTATGTTACTGCCTTTGACACTGATATGGATGGAACCGATGATTCTGTAGACGATTGTATTAGGGCAAGTGGTACTTCATCAATCGACCGAACAGGCTGCCCAGACCGAGATGGCGATGGTGAATCAGACTTAATAGATGGATGGACAACTCCGAATCCGAATTTCCAAACAGAACAAATCTTGACTTCGAATAGTGATTATATCGATATTGATTATTCCCCTAGTGGCGAATTTGTAGTAACTGTTGAAGATGGACAATTCGTAAGGAAGTGGAATTCAACTACATTCGTCAACGCATTATCAGTCAGCCTTGGCTCAAGCAATACCGGCACAAGCGTGGCATATTCTCCAGATGGAAATTACATCGCTGCTGGAATAAGTAATGATGCAATCAACATTTGGTATGCTGATACTTTCCTTAGCCTCAATGGCGAGATTAGTGTTGATGTTGGCAGTGGTGACCAAGTGCACGATGTTGAATTTTCGCCCGATAACAAATATCTTGCAGTTACAATCGGACGTTCCGGCAATCAAGGAACTAATGGACAAACAAAGATGATCAATGTTTCAACCGGTTTACAAGATGCCACCTATAATCCAAGCAATGAAAATAGATTTTACGATGCTGCCTTTTCACCTGATGGAAGCATGATAGCAATGGGCGGCAACGGTGATTGGTTTATTGTCAATACATCATCTGGCGCTCAAGCCTACTCAAATGCGGGGCCAAGTGCTTCTGTCAACGGGATCGCATGGTCTCCAGATGGCAACTACATCGCCCTATGTATCGGCTATGACTCTGGTAATTCCAAGATTCAATTGATGAAAGTGAGTGGGAATACTTGGATTCAACAATGGATAGTAACACACACATCCTCTTGCTATGCAGTTGAGTTCTCACCAGATGGAAGCCAAGTTGTTTACGGATTCAGTTATTACCAAGCGAGTGGTTCCACCGCATATGTTTATGAAACGGATAGTGGGTTAAGTGTGGATTCGTTTGACTTTAAAGCATCACAAGGTTGCAGTTCTTGGCAAGGAAACCCTTGCGGAAGTTTCACTGGAATCTCATGGCACCCCGACGGCATTCACATCGCTTCAACAGCCAGCCGCAATTTCGAAGGTGTATACTTCTGGTATGCTGATTTGGATGAAGATAATGATGGTTACAATACCACTGACCAAGGAGATGGTTTAGTAGACGCATTCCCGACAGATGGAACACAGTGGGATGATACTGATAATGATGGATTTGGAGATAACCAAGCTCCTGCAAATCAGCCTGATGCTTGTATTACAATATGGGGTAATTCAACTCAAGACAGATACGGTTGCCCTGATTCAGATGGCGACGGATTCTCAGATGAAGACTCTGGATGGACTATATTTGATGGCGCAGACACTTTCCCTAATGATGGCACACAATGGCTTGATACCGATGGCGATGGTATTGGTGATAACAACATCCAAGGTACTCACTATTTGTTGACAGGCGCTCAAATAAGATACAATCAAACTGGAGATTCATTCCCTAATGATGCTACTCAATGGAATGATACCGATGGAGATGGTTGGGGCGATAACTTCGTCAATAGTTCTTGGGTGAGTATTAGACCTTCAGAATGGCCTGGAGATTTAGTATCGGTTGCAAATGTTATTGACACTTTCCCGTTAGATAGAACACAGTGGATGGATACCGATGGAGATTGGGTCGGCGATAACGAACTGAGCGATAGGTCGGATGGTTGCCCATATAATTGGGGTGATTCTGAATTCGACCGATTAGGTTGTTGGGATACCGATGGTGATGGTTGGTCTGACCCAGATGCTAATTGGCAAGCGAGAACAGATTGCTATGGCGCTGATGCATTCCCAAGCGACCCTACACAATGGTGTGATGAAGATAATGATGGATACGGCTCTAACGCAAGTGGAAATAATGCTGATGAATGTCCAAATGAGGCTGGAACTTCCACTATTGACCGCTTAGGTTGTTCAGACCGTGACGGTGATGGTTATTCCAATGCAGGAGACCCATTCCCTGACGATTCTAGTCAGTGGGCAGATAGAGATGGTGATGGCAGGGGAGATAATCCAAACGGAACCAATCCTGATACATTCCCCGATGATACCTCACAATGGAAAGATACTGATGGAGACGGATATGGAGATAATCCGGGTGGCTTGAACGGTGACCAATTCTCTAATGATGCTACTCAATGGGCAGATACAGATGGTGATGGATTTGGCGACAACTTGGATGGCGTAGAAGGAGATGTATGTCCATTAAAGTATGGTCAGTCAACAAATCCAGTAACAAGGGGTTGCCCAGATACTGATTTAGATGGGTTTACCGACCCCGAAGATGCATTCCCTAATGACCCATTCCAATGGGCAGATACAGATGGTGACGGATATGGTGATAACCAAGGCGTTCCTTCTGGCGATGAATGTATTGATGTTTTTGGAAAATCCCATAAAAATAACCGACATGGTTGCCCTGATTATGACATGGATGGTTGGGCTGATGTTGATGATGCATTCCCTGAGGACCAAGAACAATGGATGGATACTGACGGAGACGGATGGGGAGACAATTACTTTTATGAAAACACTACAATTGACGACCTAGATTACCCTGGTGAATTACTGGTCATTAGAGAGCAAAGAGGCGATGCATTCCCTGAAATTGCAGACCAGTGGTCAGATATGGATGGAGATGGATGGGGAGATAACGCTACCAGTTTCTACCAGCCTGATTCATTCCCTCTTCACCCATCTCAATGGAATGACTTTGATTTGGATGGATTTGGCGACGAAGCAAATTATGATCCCGATGGAGAAGAAGGCCCTCTACCGATAATTCCTTCATGGCAACCTGATGGCTGCCGCAAAGAAGCAGGCACATCGATTGGAAACCCTGCATTAGATTTGGATTGGGGATGCCCTGACTCAGATAATGATGGCATTCAAAATGAAAAGGACCCATGTCCATGGGACCCTGAGATTTCAAGTGGAGCGTTTGGCCAAGACTGTGGTATAAAGTCGGACCCAAGCATTAACAGCGACAATTCTGATGGTGATTTACTTGCATTTGATGGCGAGTTGTTGGCAATGATGGGTGGAGCCATTCTCTTCCTATTGGCGTTAATATTTGTTGCACAGGTATCTAAGGCGGCTGGAAAGAAGAAACTTATCCATACTAGAGCTGAAGAAAAATTGGTTGATGAAGCGTTTGCTGAAGAAGAAGAACGTCGCCAAACTTGGATCGAGCATTATGTTAATTCAGGCGAACACGACAAAGCAAGAGAATTGGGTTGGAATGGTTTAGCACTTCCATCAAAAGTACAAGATGCCGCTGTTCCACAATGGAAGCAACACGAGATAGACCAAAAAACCGAGGAAGATGCAGCAGTTCCGTCAATGATGGATTTAGACAGATTGTTGTAATCAAGAACGCTTCGCTCTTTGCCGCCTCGCCTTCTTTGCCATGTTGTCATCAAAAGCAAGGAAGTCTAGAGAACTCCATGCTCGGTCATCATCAACTGCCAATAGCGCTGAGTTTGAGAGTAATAAATCCTCAACTTTCATCGCAGTCGGCAAGGTTCCATCCTTCAATGGATATTGATGGCCAGGTAACACAATATCATCAGATTCAAGCGTTGTAAGAACCCTTTTCAGATATCGTAAGGTTTGCCGTTGTTTATTCTCATCACCTCCAAATAAATCACAACGGCCACAGCGTCCGAGGAATAAACAATCACCTGAAATTACCAATCCATTTCCAATAAAGGTGGTATGGCCTGGTGTATGTCCGGGTGTGCAATGGGCTTGGAAAATTAATTGTCCAACCTTGACTTGCTCATAGGTCATTTCAACACAAGTGAATAAATCGGTATGAGGTCCTTCCCATCCGCGTTCCTTTTCATTTTGATGTATGAAAATCTTGAAATCTTCACCACTGATTTGTTGGGCTTGTTCGACTCCTTTGGTATGGTCCCAATGGCTATGTGTTAACCAAGCTGAACATAATTTCCAGCCATTATTATTGCAAATATCGTGCCAATATTTACCATCGAATGGGTCAACGATTACAGCATCCTTGGTTTTTTTACAAATCAGTAGATGATTTAGGTTATCCCATTCACCTAATTGGGCTTGCAGTACAGTGATTTCATCGTTGTCAAGTATTACTTTTGGCGAGTGATTTGGCATCGGATTCACACATGCCATGCACCGCTGGCCTTTCAAGTGATGAGCGACCCTACCTCCCCTATGGGGAGGCCGATGCAACCGCGAGTCATGCTGCTGCTGGCCATGTTGGTAATCTCCGCGTTCAGCACAGCAGTTTCTTCAGAGGCCAATCAAGTATACCTCGAAATGCAGATTGATGAGGCCAGTGCTAAAGACTGGTATCAGCAAGGTGACATCATCACCGTCTCTGCAAATATCATCAATGATGGTGCATTCCAAAGTATTGACAATGACCCTTCTTGCGATGTTATTCTTCAAGTTCTAAACGCAAACGATGAAGTGGTCTATGATGGCACAACTTCGTGCCGTGGACAGTCGCAAAATATTGATCTAGAAAATGGAGAGATATTACAATTTGAAGGATTGAATTGGGATTTGAAAGATGGACTGGGAACTTATGTCCCTTCTGGACAGTATACAATTATCGCAGTTCATTCTGCTACCGCATTGAGTGATGAAGTCCAAGTGGAGATTCAAACCTCCACTGAAATACCACAACAATTAGAATTGGTATTAACAGTTAGCAATCGTCAACAAGTGGTATTGGATGATCAAAATCTAATCCTTGGAGTTTCTTTGTACAATCCGAGTAAAGACTCTATTGCAATGCCAAATGATTCTGGATGTAAATTAATTTCACAAATAGCCGATATTACTGAACTGCAATTCCCTTGCTTTAGCGAACAAGATAATATTCATTCAGGTGAACAAATATTACTGGGTAGCATCTTAATTCCCGCTTTCCAAACGGTTAGTGGTGACTTGAATATTGAAGTATTCAATGTTGGAAAAGCGCTCTCTCAAAGTGTCATCGTGGACATCTCACAGAGTGGTATTAACGATATCGAAGAAAGAGCCGCTGGCTTACAAACCGACATAATTCTTCAAGCAAATGATAACTTATTCTCCGAAGGTGAATTATTGCAATCGTCTTTACTACTAACCAATGTTGGTGAAAGCGAAAAGGTACTAACTTTCACCAATACTTGCAAGGCAGAAATGTGGATAATCGATGACCGCGGCCGAGTGGTATTTGATTCACGGATGACAAAGACTTGTAATCAAATTGAAATAGACAATGTTCTCAGCAATAATGAACAATTAGTAATTTCATTAGACGATTGGTCTTTCACCGATTTGCAAGGTTGTGAAGTTCCTTCTGGAACATACAATGTACTAGTGGAAGTGCCAGAATACTATGCTTCTTCTGCACACCAAATAACATACGAAAGGGTCAGCGCTACCGATTGTTCATCGCCTTTAGACCTTGAAATAGTAACTCACCTGAGTTCTTCGGATAATAATTTGCAAATCGCACTTGACCTACTTCCGAAGATTACCGAAGTGGAAATGAGATGGGTTGGACCTTGCGGAGTTTCTGCGAACATCTATGATGATAACGGGCAAGAAGTGCACCGTCACCGTTCACTTTGCGATGATAGAGATGGACGATTAATACTGCTAAAGTATCAAGGTTTTAACAACCCTACTACAATGCAAATAGATGATGTTTCAATGATTGACATGATGCAAAATGATTTGCCTGATGGAGATTATGTCCTCATAATAGAATTGCAGACCAACCCGGTTAGTATGGCTCAGATTGATTTCACCTGGCCTTTGACTGAACCAGCACAAAGCGTTGATATTGAAAACTCCGAAACACAGCAAACTGTTCATTCAAGGGTTCTGACTGGTTTCTGGAGTGGAGTCGTTACTGAAAGCGGAACATGTTGGATTTTCAATTCAAATGAAGAAGGGCAAGTATTACTTGGCCGCGGAGTCGGTGGATGGGCACCTCAGCAGGGATGGAGTGGGTCATATCAAGTCCAAAGCGCAGAAGGATCTTTCGAGTGTAATAACTTCAATATCGGCAGTATTCAAGTAACAAATGTTGAAAGTGAAAGTCCAGAAAAACAACTCCCTATGGAGGAAGTGAAGGAAGAAAAAACAATTACACGGGCAGTTCAAGAAGAGGCGATCATAATAGCACCTACTCTCCTTGTCATTGCTTCAACAACATCTATTTTGTCGATGATAGTACTTATTGTCCTCAATACTGAATCGGTGAGAATCCCTTCAACTGCTGCTGGATTGTGGCTCTTCGGTTTAATTGGAAAAACACATGAAACAACTGATGGGAGATTCCAACGTGGTCGTTTGATGGGATACTTAACAGCGAATCCAGGTTGCCACTTCCGAGCCTTAATGGGTGCCTTGGAAATGTCTAATGGACAAATTACCCACCATATTAGAATCTTAGAAAATGAAGAAAGCATTTGGAGAAGAAAGGATGGACGCTTAGTCCGATTCTATCCGTTAACAAACCAACTCCAGCCGCATATGAGCGATGATGTATTGCCTGTTCCACCACTATCTCCAGACCCAAATAGCCTGCAAGGAAAGATTCTATCCCTGCTAGACATTGATGGAACTCTTGGCGAATTCCCTACACAGTCCGAATTAGCTGACAGATTAGAAAAGTCTCAACAATTAGTCTCGCATCACCTGCGAACTTTACAAAAGTTCGGACTTGTCGAAAAGCGAAAGATGGGTGTACGCAATAGATACAAATTAACGCGGGAAGCGATTTTCTTACTGGAAACTAATAATGATTTCACCAAGAAAAATTGATTTCTCTATTGCTGCGTAACGCCTGAGTCCTCTATCGCCCAGTGTAATTGTGACCATCCTGCTGAATTGGTCGCATCTAATATTGTTGATTTTGATTTCTCTCCACCCTCAATTATTACGCCGACGACACCACCACCTCCAGCACCCATTGCTTTCCAAGCCAATGCGCATCCGATTTGTTCTAAGGGTGTTAGAACTTGACGAAATGGGTCGTGTAATTTTTCATCCAAAAGATCCACTCCCAACATAACCATTCTAACTGAATCTACAACTTGGTAAATATCTTCTTCGCGAATTGCCTCTGCCATCACTAATCCAGCCCCCCGAATCATGTCTAATCCTTGCATGACCTCTTCATCATTGGCGTGGAATTTCTTCCAAATAGTATCATGTAACTCACCTGAGATATGTTGAATCTTACTATCAAATAATAATAGATGATTTTGTAACCAGGTGCGAAATTCTATTGATGGATTCAATCGGTTGACCTCTACATTATCTCCATTAAATGTCAAATGGTTTATTCCCCCTAATGCACTTGCCCATTGGTCTTGACGCCCACCTGTATTTCCTAAGATGGATTCGAATTGAAAGGCCATTTCAGCAATTTCTTCAGGCTTTCTTCCACTGTCATCAATTGCGGCTAATAACGCCACATTCATTGCCCCTGAAGTCCCTAAGCCTGAACCGATGGGTACATCTGTTGAATACTGGACAGTTAATCTTCTATTATTGTCAAATGTTTTTTTCGCTGTCACATAATGAGTTATTGCAACATTGACTACTTCCCCGCTATTGCTATTGCAATATGCAGGAACATCACTCCAACCTCCGGCCAAATCTATCCTTGTCGGACAACGCACGGCGATTTCTCTACCCATGAATTAGGCACATCAGACACACCTCATCAAGAGTCGCATTGAAGAATGTGGTGTCAGTCGCAGACTCGCCCCCTATGGGGGCGGGTGTTCCCAATGGCTGACGAGTTCTCTCCAAACGATGAAGTTGTTTGGCAGAAAAAATGGGCAGATTCTCAAGTTTTTGAAGCCAATATAGACCCTCAAAAACCACCATTTTATTGTCTAGAAATGTACCCATATCCTTCTGGCAAAATGCATATGGGTCACGTTAGAAATTATTCAATTGGTGATGCAGTAGCCCGCTATAAGCGAATGATGGGCTTTAATGTTCTATATCCAATAGGGTTTGATTCATTTGGAATGCCTGCTGAAAATGCAGCGATACAGGAAGGAATGCATCCTTATGACATTACTAAGAAAAACATGGAAAGTATTACTACACAAATCAAAAGGATGGGTTTTTCTTATGATTGGCGACGAATTGTCATGAGTCATGAACCGAGATATTACAAATGGAATCAATGGTTCTTCACCAAATTCTTAGAAAATGGATTGGCATATCGGAAATATGCACCTGTGAATTGGTGCGATTCATGTGAGACCGTATTGGCTAATGAACAAGTGAAAAATGGGCGCTGTTGGCGCTGTAAGGACAATGTTAGGCAGAAGAATAGCCTTCAATGGTTTTTGGATACACCAAAATATGCTCAACAATTATTGGATGGTTTGGAAACCATTGATTTCCCTGCAAATGTCAAATCTCTACAGCAGGATTGGTTAGGCCGGTCAGAGGGTGCAGAGATAGAATTTGCAATAGAGGGCAGTGATGAAAAAATTAGAGTCTTCACGACTAGACCTGACACATTGTTCGGCGTTACATTTGTCACCCTTGCAACCGAACATCAACTAGCACAAACATTGGTTGAAGGATCTCAATATGAGGAAGGATGGAAGCAGTTGAAAGACGAAACCGCGGCAATGTCTGATTTTGATAAAAAGATTCTGAAAATAAAGAAGGGGGTGCCTTTAGGGCGCAATGCCATCCATCCACTCACTGGAGAACTGATTCCAATATGGGTCGGTAATTTCGTTATTGCCTCCTATGGAACAGGTGCAGTTATGGCCGTCCCAGGTCATGATGAGCGTGATTTCGAATTCGCAAAGCAATACAATATTCCAATCAAGCAAGTTCTTGTTATGCAAGAAGATGCTAGTCCCGATGAAGAATTGAAAAAGGCAAAAACTGAATTGGGATGGATGGTCAACTCTGGATTAGAAGGATTTGATGGCCTATTTGGAGAAGATGCAAAGCAGGCGATGATTTCTAAACTTGAAGAAATGGATAAGGGAGAAGGTTTAGTTCAATGGGGAATTAGACCATGGCTAATTTCTCGACAGCGCTATTGGGGTACTCCAATTCCAGTAATTCACTGTGATGACTGCGGTGCTGTACCTGTTCCTGAATCTGACCTTCCGGTTGAATTACCTAGGGATGTTGCCTTTGGTCACGGCAATGCCTTGGAAACTTCTGAATCTTTCCTAGCTGCTGATTGTCCTAAATGCGGCAAAGCATCTCGAAGAGAAACCGATACAATGGATACCTTCGTTGATTCTTCGTGGTATTATTGGCGCTATACCGATGCGATGAATGATGATTTTTGTTTTGATAAGGAAGTTGCCAATCATTGGATGAATGTAGACTTCTATTGTGGTGGAATTGAACACGCGCAGATGCATTTGATTTATGCCCGATTTTTCACAAAGGCATTACGCGACTTAGGACTTCATGATATAGATGAACCATTCAATGAGTTATTGTGTCAAGGAATGGTAAACAAGGGCGCACCTTGGTGTGATACTTGCGCTATCACGCTATCAGTTGACCATGCAGGCTCTCCATGCCCCCAGTGTAATTCTGAGTTGGGAGAACGTAGTGCAAAAATGAGTAAATCACTTGGCAATACTGTTTCACCAGAAGACATGATTGAGACATATGGAGCAGATACTGTTCGATTATTCATTCTCTTCGCAGCAAATCCAACCGCAGGGATGGCTTGGTCTGATACCGCATTAGAAGCCAATAATAGAGTAATGCAATCTCTACGAAATATGCCTGAAACTATCCTTTCATGGAACGGAAATGAATCGGCAATGGACGATTGGTTACGAGCGAGAATTCGTCAACGTAGTTGTGAATTCATACAAGCAATGGACATTTATGATTTGCGACGAGCAGTTGAAATCTCTCATTATGAAATTCCAAAAGATATCAATTGGTATATCCGCAGAGGCGGATTGAATCCGGCAGTTGGACAAGAATTACTCAGCGTTTGGGCTCATTTGATTTCAATCTCAACACCGCATATGGCTGAAGATTGGTGGCATGTTTTAGGGCACGAGAATTTAATCTCTGCAGCGATATTCCACAACCCTGGAAATGTGAGTAAACAGCACCAATCCATTTTGGATGCGGAAGCATACATGCGTTCATTCCTTGAATCTGCTCGAAAAATCAAGAATATCGCTGAGCGCCATTTAGAAAATGGAGCAAAATCAGCAATTGTTGTTATTAGCCCTCACTGGAAACGAGATTTAGCAAAAACTGCATTGGACTTCATCATCTCGGGAGGAAATCCAAAGGCATTCATTCCAATCCTCTCGCAAATGGAAATCTGTCAAGGCCAAAGAAAGGGTGAGATAATGGGTTATTGGGGCAAGAAAATGCTCCCACAATTATTCAAATGGGATGACTATTCACGTTCAGTGATATTGAGTGATTTGAATGAACAACAGGTATTACAACATCGAAGTGACTTCATCGCTGTTGATTTAGGGCTTGAAAGTATTTCATTTGTTGTTGGAGAATCTCAACAAGATACAACTCAACGAGCAGGTGCAGCAGTACCTCTTGGTCCAGCAGTAGTGTACAATTAATCACTCTTGCAGGCGCTCAACAAGTTCGGCCTTCTTCCCTGACACGGTCTTGCCAGCCTCTCTGAGGAGGTCCTTCAATTGGACTACAGTCATCGAGGAGTAGTCAACCTCATCGCTGACCGCTTCAGTCTCATCGCTGACCGCTTCAGTCTCATCGCTGACTGCTTCAGGCTCATCGCTGACTGCTTCAGGCTTGGCAACATCTTCCTCAGCAGATTGAAGTGCTTGAAGTGCTTGAAGACTTGCCGCTTCCAATGTTTTTACTTCATCTAAAGATTCTAGTGCATCCATTGGATTGACAGGAGGTGGTAATGTTGCATTACTCCTCTTTGGTTTCATATTGGAAATATATACCGCAACAACTCCCATTAGAATGGCTAGTAAAAAGAAGAAATTAGTCAAATTGAAAGGTGAATTTTCAGCCATTGATTCGGGTGGTGTTTGATCTAATACTAATTTCTCACAGCCTTGTTCATCAACTGCAACGCTCGGTTTGCTGTTTAGACAAATATCCTCTGCGTTAACAACACCATCTAAATCATCATCCAATTGATATTGGCTACAACCAGAACCCGATACCATGGTTAATGTTGGTGTTCTAGGACATTGGTCAACGGAATCTTCGATTCCATCGTTATCGTCATCATCATCTTCGGCTGAATCAATACAACCATCATTATCTTCATCTTGGCCCCCTTGAGGAATCCCTACAATCCCATTGGGGCAATTGTCTTCTTCGTCAATAAAGCCATCATTGTCGTCATCATTATCCTCTATTTGGTCGTGACAACCATCACCATCATGGTCAAAGGTACTAGCATTTGCTCCCCAGCCTATGTATCCCAACGGGCACTCATCATTGATATCCAGAATTGTATCTGCATCATCATCGAAATCATTTATCGAATCTTGGCAGCCATCGGAATCATAGTCATTTAGTATGTCTGACAACCATGGATTTAGGTCGTGAGGGCAAAGGTCTTGAGGGATTTCAACCCCGTCTCCGTCTTCATCGCTATCACAAATATCACCAATTTGGTCATCATCTAAATCTGCTTGTAATGGATTGTATAATGTTGGGCAATTGTCCATTTGGTCAATCAATCCATCTTCATCAGTATCCCAATCTGCACAACCATCTCCTTCAATATCGTCTTCTAGGTTAGACACCCACCCTAAAGAACCTAAAGGACAAAGGTCGTTAGTATCAAAAATTCCATCTTCGTCATCGTCATAATCTTCAGTAGAATCTTGACATCCATCGCCATCATAATCGGAGGAAGAATCACTTTGCCATTGCATATCCCCTTGTGGGCAATCATCCACATCATCAATGACTCCATCATCATCATCATCAATGTCGCACATATCTCCAGCACCATCTCCATCATAGTCTTCTTGCAATGGATTAATGTCGCGTAGACAATTATC
>DUCL01000208.1 GCA_012959845.1 Candidatus Poseidoniales archaeon | reverse complement strand
CTATCTGATGGTAGCCTTGACGGTGCTCTGTTCATGTTTACAGTTGATTTTGAAATGCTGAAGGAACCCGAAGTTTGGATTAATGGCTTATCCCAATCAGCATGGTCTTGTTCAGCTGGAATGGGTATGTGTATTACTTACGCAGTTTACATGAGTAAAGATGAGGACACTGTTCTCAATGCTTTCACAATGGGACTTGCAAATAATAGCATATCCATTATCGCAGGATTAGCAGTATTATCAGCAATCTTTGCAGTTAGCGATGACCCATTAGCAACCGTAACAGGTGGCTCATCAGCGATAACCTTCCTAGCGCTACCAGAAGTGTTTGCACAAGCACCAGGTGGTAATATTGGACCTCTTTTCATGATGGCAGGTTTCTTCCTCGCCCTTTCTTTTGCTGCGATGACTTCAATGATATCCACAGTTGAATTATGTGTAAGAAATTTCGTTGACCATGGCTATGATAGAAAAACATCAGTATTCATTACCGGTGCTGCAATTTTCTTATTTGGAATACCATCTGCAGTAATGTGGATTAAATTAGATTCTGCTGGGGTTGCATTCCCTGAATTCTTAGAAGTTCAAGACCACATTTGGGGCTATGGACTAATGTTTTCTGGATTATTTATTGCATACACTATTTGGCAATATGGTTACAAAAAGTGGCAGGCTGATGTTGAACAAGGTTTAGCAGAACCAGGTTTCAAAGGCTACCTAACCACCGGTGTACCTGCTTTTAGAAATGATTTCATCAATACAGGAGACAACGATATGTATGTTAACAGAATTTGGGACATCCTCATTTATATCGCCTTCCCAGTTCTATTCATCATTTTGATGGGTTCTTATTTCGGAGACATGATAGCAACTACCGATGATGTTTGGAATCCTTCCAACCCACATGGTCTCGGAATCATTTTGATGTTCTGGGGTGTAGTAGGTGGATTATTCATCGCTTTGAATAAAATATTAGTAAGCAGACCATTGTATCGAAATGTACCAACAGGTGCCGATTGTGACATATCAATGCTACCTGGTGGCGATGATCCAATGATCGTATTAGTTGGAGAAACAGTACCTGATTTACAATAATCAGTCATTTATTACATCATTTTGGGGGGAAGTTAATGGAAGATTTGGTAAGGACACTTATCACTGGATTCGTAATATCTATCATCTTCCTTGCGATTGCATACTTTTTTTGGAGAAGATTTGACAAGCCAACTGAAAAGATGATTGAACATCAAGAAGTAAAAGCCAAGGTTAGGCATGAGAGAAAAATGTGGCGGGCTGTAGAAGCACAAATGTCACGTGAACAAATTGCTGCGGAAGAAGAAGCAACTTATCAAAGACGTAAGGCTGAGGAAAAAGATAGAGCAAAAGTTCCAGAGCAAGGCATTGTCAGTAATGCATGGGCTTCTTTGGGCATGGAGGCAGTCGAAACCGCCACATCGAACATTTCCTCAAGCGAAGAAAACAACTCCTTTGAAGATAATAATTCCAATATTTCAAACCGACCAACTTCAATAGATGAATCTGATATTCAAGAAGATGATGATTCAGATGTGTTACATGTTCAGTCACCAGTTGAAGTTCGCCAAGATGGCGAGGCGATTATTGAAGGGGATGAAGGCACGACAATAGCGGCTCCAAATGCTCCACCAGATTGGAAATTAGTAGAGAAATTGACTAAATTATCACAATCAGAAATAATAGAAGAAACTCCACACCCAGAAATACCACAGGCACCAGAATTATCGCCAATATCCTTAGAAGTTGAAGAGGAACTCCCAACGATTGACAATCCTCCTGAACATCAACAAGTCTCTGAAGAATCGGAGGTTTGGAATTCAAAACAAGAACCAGTTGCAGATAGTGAATGGGCTGTATACTGGCGATAGGATGGGTAGAGAGCAAACCGGCCCACGCAAAGCCCATCAAACTACCATATTCGGTTGGAAGGGGTTTCGGATGAACCCTTGCAACTTATCCGAATCAATTAGTTGATACTATTGACTTGTTTCCTTCAATTTATATTCTGCTAATTTCGCTTCAAATTCTTCTTGGGATAGATCATGCCATCCTTTGCACAGTCCTGTTGGTGATCTACCGCATCCACATTTACTCATAAGATTCATTCCTCCTAAGTCACCACACT
>DUCL01000207.1 GCA_012959845.1 Candidatus Poseidoniales archaeon | reverse complement strand
CAATACCTCAATCTGCTAAGGATATGGGGATGAGTCCAAGAAGTGCCTATCGTGCTGCATATGCTGCATTGATGGGTATTGAAAAGGGCCCGAGATTAGCACCGATTCTAGCCGAAATGGACAAAAATGAGATTCTAAAGCAACTGGATTCTTGCTGTCAAGAACAATAATAATCAATTAATGATTTGAATAAAATTGCACCACTCCCTACGGGAGTGCTACATTGTTGACGGCTTTACAGTAGTTGCTGGCAATTTACTTACTTTTGCTCAAATCAAGCACAACCCTTCAAATGTGGTGATGCGCGTTCGCACCATATGGCCGGAGTCTATTGCCCAACCTGTGAAGCAGGCGTTGAGGCAGCAGCAAAGTTCTGTTTGTCTTGTGGCCATGACATGACTGGCCAAGGCCCAATCACCGCAACTGGTCATGATTTGAATCAATTAAAGGATGTAATTCGCATTCGTGATGACCTTTCTATGGCTGAAAAATTCGACATGATCGCTAAAGTTGAAGATGGGGCAAATCCAATTCTTCTCGGCATTGCCGCCCCTGCAGAAGGTGATGAAGTAGACCTAGCAGCCGCATTCGCTGCTGGTGAAGAAGATGGAAAGGATTCTTCAAAGTCATTTTCAGACTACGAATGGGGTCAATCACCTGCTGCTAATGCGGCAGTTCTTGCCGTAGTAAGAGACACAAGTGGATGGGATTTAATTCAAGCAGGAAAACTGGATTTGAAGGAAGGTTTATTCAGAGAAGCGATGAGTAATGGAATGGAAGCCTCCACTCATATTCACGATGTTGCGAGTGGTGAGCATGAAGGTATTGACCCTGATGCTATGAGGGCAATACCCGTCCTAAAACCACCGAAGCGCAGTTTCTGTCCGAAATGTGGTTCTGATATCCATGCAAACACAATGCTACAATGGAGAAAGTGGAGAGAGTCATCCAATGATGTTGTTTCAATGCAACTTGAGGCTTCAATGGAAACTGCTCTAATTCAAGTCGCAGCACATTATCTTGGAACAATGCAAATATTAACTGACGAAAGAGATGATGCTATTTCACTTGCTGGCAAGAACAATCCAGCAGCAGTTGAAGAAAAACTGCGGGCGAAATTGGAAAAATCAATCCGAAAGGAAATTCGCTCTGAAATGGAAGGAGAACTTGCTGGAAGAAGCGCTGCGAGTTCTTCAAAATCAGCATCAAGAGGTTCGAGTGCAGGAAAATCAGCAAAATCAGCGACTATAAAGAAACCAACTTCTGGTGGTACAAAGAAAAAGACAGGAGGTATGTTTGGAGCAAAAACGCCTAAGAAAACCTACGAAGGAAAGGCTGCGGGTAAAGCAGATTGGTTCCTTGCTGAAGCACTAGATACAATTTACGACCCTCATGGGACTGGGAAGGTTGTCAAGGCTGCAACAATTCTTGCTCGTTCAAGCGATGGCAATGTTCGTGTTCGTGATATTGTTAGAATCTATGATGTTGAAGGAGAAGCAGGTATTAGTGAACTGGCTTGGACAAGCCCTCTTACAAAATATATCATCGAAGCATACGATGCTTGTTGAATGAATCAGTAATGGACTTCTAGGTGCCTTGGTTCAAGGTCATTCTCCAACCTTGCCTTCATTGCTGCAACTTCCATCACTGCACCGCGCATTGTAGTAACGAATGGAATATTCAATTCAACTGCCAAACGGCGCATCATATTTCCATCTCTAACAGCACCTCCTGAAATTGTTGGCACATTTACTATGAAACTGACATCACCCTTTCTCATCAAATCTAATGAATCAGGATGCATTCTTTCTGCAATACGATAAGATGTTGTGACAGCAATATTGGCTTTGCGCAATACATCTGCAGTTCCTGATGTTGCAAATATTGTGAAGTCTAGATCTACTAATGATTGAGCAATAGGGATTAGGTCTTCCTTATCCTCATCCCTAACAGTAAGATATGCTCCTCCTTCGGTAGCAACAGGAACTTCAGTTGCCAAACGGGCTTTTAGATATGCTAAGTCTGCTCTAACATCAGAACCAAAGACCTCTCCGGTTGATTTCATTTCAGGTCCAGGCGCTGGGTCTAATCCTCTCAATTTAATGAATGGGAAAACAGGCGCCTTAACACAAACATGACCTGTTGTGCGACGAGGTATTTCCTGTTGTGATAGCGGAATTCCAATCGTTATTCTCGCAGCAATTCTTGCAAGTGGCAATCCACTTGATTTCGCAACAAATGGAACGGTTCTAGACGAACGTGGATTGACCTCTAAGCAGTATAGATTATCACCTTGTATTGCAAATTGGATATTGTAACAGCCTTTTATTTTTAGTTCGATGCCGATGATTTTTGTTTGTTCTTCAACTCTCTCCAACATTTCTTGGGAAATATTCTGCGTCGGAATAAAACAAGTCGAATCTCCAGAATGAATTCCAGCTTCTTCTAAATGTTCCATTATTGCACCGACTAATACTTGCTCGCCATCAGCAGCAGCATCAACATCGAGTTCGGTAGCATGGCCAAGATATTCATCGATTAGCAAAGGTTTGTCCGGTGCCAAGTATGCCTCTTCTAAGTAAGCATTTACTTGCTCATCGGTCGATAGGATTTCCATTCCCCTTCCACCAAGCACATATGATGGTCGAATCAATACTGGGAAACCAATGTTCTTGACCGCTTCGCGTACATCATTGGCTGTTGTGCCGGTTTGACCACGAGGCATGCGTATTCCATTGCGTTTAGCAAACTTCTCAAACCGTTCTCTATCGCTTGCTTCATCAATAGCATCGCATGAAGTACCCATTATTTCCATGTTGAGCCCTAACTTTTTCAGGTAAGGCATCCGATGGTCCAATGGCTCTGCCAAATTAATTGCAGTCTGTCCTCCAAACTGCAATAATATCCCATGTGCATTCTCACGCAACAATATTTCCGAAACACACTCTAATGTCAGGGGATCAAAGTAGAGGCGGTCAGATGTATCAAAATCAGTGGAAACAGTTTCGGGGTTATTGTTGATTAAAATCGCATCGTGGCCTGCTTCCCGAATCGCCTTTACAGCATGTACACAGCCATAATCAAATTCAATACCTTGGCCGATTCTAATCGGGCCAGAACCGATTGCAACCAAACGTTGCTTTGTCCTATTTTCCAAATCTGGTAATAGGTCTATTCCCGTAGAGTCATTGATTTCATATGTTGAATAATAATATGGAGTCTCGGCAGCAAACTCGGCAGCACAAGAATCAACCATTCTGTATTTTGGATGTAATTCTAAACTATGACGGCGAAGCATTACAGCATGTTCATTATGGCTACTGGTTAGAGATTTAGGCCCTGAGGCAGGGAATTTTGCTAGTGCGTCTGCAATGTGTGCGTCACTAAAGCCATGACTCTTCCAATATCTCATATCATCATATTGCAATTGGCTTGGAGAAGATTCTGTTGCAGAAATTTCTGCTTCTATCTGGGCAATATGCTCAAAGCGGTATAGGAACCAGCGCGTAATCCTAGTTATCTCATGGACTTTCTCAACGCTCCAGCCGCGTCTAAATGCTTCGATTAGTGCGCCCATTCTCCGGTCGGTTGCAACTCTGCACCATTCGACAAGAGTGCTATCGGGAAGTGTTTCCAAAGCCCTTGAAGCCATTCCTTCACCTTCTGATTCATCAGCTCTTGTTAGAGGGCGTGGATATGCATATCCTTGTTCAAGGCTTGCCCATGCCTTGAGGAATGCCTCCTCAAAGTTACGACCTATTGCCATAACTTCGCCGGTGGACTTCATGCTAGTCCCCAATGTTCTATCTACAGTTCGGAACTTGTCAAATGGCCAGCGCGGTATCTTGACAACACAATAATCGAGGGTTGGCTCAAAGGCAGCAGTAGTTCCTTCTCCAGTGATTGGATTTGGCAATTCATCAAGTGTGTATCCGACTGCAATTTTCGCACCCATACGGGCAATAGGATAACCAGTTGCTTTACTGGCAAGTGCTGAGGAACGAGAAACACGGGGATTGACTTCAATCACTCTAATTTCGCCAGTGGATTGGTTGAAAGCGAATTGGACATTACAACCGCCCTTAATATTCAATGCCCGAATTAAGGCTATGGCTTGGTCTCGCAGTATCTGATGGTCTGCATCGCTGAATGATTGAAGTGGTGCAACGACTACTGATTCCCCTGTATGAACACCCATCGGGTCTATGTTTTCCATTGTGCAGACGATGATCACATTGTCTGCATCATCTCTCATCACCTCATATTCCAATTCTTGCCATCCAAGAATTGATTCCTCAATCAATACCTGATTTATTCTTGAATTTCTTAGACCTAATGTGGCAATTTCTACCAATTGCCCCAAATCCCAAGCAGTTCCTCCACCAAGTCCCCCGAGGGTAAATGCAGGACGAATCAAAATCGGCCAAGATGCGAGTTGTTCTGCTGCTGCAATGACTTCATTCATGGTAGTACAGGCGATTGCTTCGCTCAGTGGCAATCCTATAGACTCGCATACTTCGTTGAATAATTGTCTATCCTCTGCTTTGTCGATAGCATCTAAATCAGAGCCAATCAACTCTATGCCCAACTGTTCTAATGTGCCATTATGCGCTAATTCACTGGCAATATTTAGTGCTGTTTGGCCACCCATTCCTGCTAATAAAGCACAAGGTTTCTCTATTTCCATAATCCTCTTAATCGTTTCTGGCAATAGCGGTTCAATGTATACAACATCAGCCATTTCCGGATCGTTTTGAATTGTTGCGGGGTTGGAATTAACCAATACTACTCGATATCCATCCTCTCTCAATGCCCTTACTGCTTGACTTCCCGAGAAGTCAAACTCTGCAGCCTGACCGATTTTTATCGGACCGCTACCTAGAACGAGAATCGTCTCTAAGTCATCTCGCCTTGGCATTACAAGTCAACTCCCATATGTGAATCTACAATATCTCTAAAACGCTTGAACAAAGGTGCAGCATCATTTGGCCCTGGACATGCTTCTGGATGGAATTGGACGGTGAAAGACGGTTGTCCTACGAGATCTAAGCCCTCAACAGTTCGGTCATTTGCGTTGATATAACGAACTTTGACCTCTGCTCCATGTTGACTTTTTACCAACTGTGAACAAGCACCACTCGGATGAGCTGCTAACATTCCAGATTCCGGGTCAGCAACTGCAAACCCATGGTTTTGGCTGGTGATAGAAACTGTTCCATCTGCTAAGTCGATTACTGGTTGGTTTGCACCACGGTGTCCATATCGCATCTTGTAGGTCTGCAAACCTGATGCAAGGCCCATCAATTGATGACCTAAACAAATGCCCATCACTGGCATATTATCCTTGACGGCAGCGGCTAATGTGTTCTTAGCATCGTTTGCTTTTCCACCATGGTCAGGGTCTCCAGGTCCATTTGAACAGAATAATGCATCGATATGGTATTCATCTTTCAAAGTCGCAAAATCAGTATCTGGTGGGCACCAAATCACCTCAAAATGACGGCAAAGGTTTCTCAAAATATTATATTTAATTCCGCAATCCAATGCCCCAATACGAGGTAATGGCCGATTTAACTCATCGACTGCTCCTTCATTGAGAATAACTGACTCATCGATTGAAACCTCATCGACGAGGTCTAGCAAATCAGGAGAGGTTAACTGTTGCAATCTTGCATTCAATTGTTTTTCAGAACCTTTCGCCCCGAATACACATAATACAGTGCCAAGTTCTCTAACCCTGCGAGTAATAGATCTTGTATCAATACCTTCAATCCCTGGTACTCCATGCAATCTCATCAATTCACCGATTGTTGCAATTGAGTCTCGATGGTCGGGCTGAGTCATTGCATGCCTAACCACTACTCCACGTGGCCACACTGCAGAGGACTCCGACTTTCCTTGATGAATCCCATAATTTCCAATCAATGGATATGTGAAGGTTAACACTTGGCCGGCGAATGAAGGGTCGGTCAATGATTCCTGATACCCCATCATTCCAGTAGTAAAAACCAGTTCACCCTCACCATGTATTTCTGCACCAAAAAGAGTCCCTTCATAGCGGCCACCATCGGCCGTTAATAGCACACCTTCACCACTTGCTGCAGGTTGTAATTCATCGCCAAATACCAATCCATCTGCGGCATCAGAAAAAGTGGGAGCATTGTCAACTCCACGACAACGAGAACCGGGAGAAAAACTGCCGTTCTGTGAACTGTCTCCCGACATCAACTTTGGTCGTTAACGGCGACTCATAATCATTAGGTTGGCCTTGCGATGAGAATGATGAACTGCGCAACGATTCTTAGCACGGGTCAAATGCCGTTATATGCATCGTGTAAGAAAATACTTACTACTCTTCTTCACGGTCCAAATCAATGACCTTCTTACCTTCAAGCGACGGTTTGATAATCAAGCGGGCACCCTCAAAATTTCTTTCACTTGAAGCCTCTCCGTACCACGCATCAAGAAATAGTGCCAAAGCAGCTACTTCAGAATGTGGCTGATTACCAACTGCAACATTATACTGTGATAATTTGTAAACATCTCCAGGAACTTTAGCACCACCAACAATAATTGCAACTGGTCTATCTCTCCTAATTCTTGGAATCGCATCTCTAAATGGTTCACCATACATTGTTAGATGAATAGCAACTCCTGGCTCACCATCACCTGCATCTTCGGAAACAAACCTTCGAAGCCAACTCATCGGGCTCTTGATGTGTTTACACTGCATATTGCCACCGAAGCGTGCATTGACAGATTCAACATTATCAAACATCTTTTCATCTTCATCGCCTGCGAGCAAGAAACGATCTGCTCCTAGCGCTCTTGCAACAAGTGCTAGGTGAGTCGTGATTCGTGGGTCACGTCCTTTACGGTAACCTAGGCGTAAAATATCAAGTCTTTCGCCTGCCATGTCGCAAGCCAACAACCAGTCCTTCAAGAGGATGCCGTCACAAGAATTCGGTCAATACATCAGTATCTTCAGGCTCATCAGCAGGTGGTTCAATAGCCATTTTTGTTTCAATATCAATTCCTTTAGAATCACAGAATGTTTTCAACCACATTAGCAATGCAGAATCAACTAACATTTTTGCTCCAACTGTAACACCAATCCAGAGAATGGCCAATCTAATAGTTCTAAATAATCCTTCATTCAAGTCAAAGTCATTTGGCCAAAGTCCATTGGCTAGAGGCTCAAAAACATATAAGACGCTGAAAATTAACATTCCGCCTGAAATAAATGAAGGTGCCAAAAGTCCAAGTTCCCTGCTCAAATCTTTGAGGATTGAAGCGAATAAAGCCAATCCAATCACAATAAGGGCAACATCTGAGAAATTAAAAGCAAAGAATTTGGAAACTCCAACATCCAAATTATCGGTTATAGAGTCTACAGCCAACCACCAAAATACAACCATCAAAGTAACTAATCCACCACCAAATTGACCTTTACTTGAGATCATATCTCTTAATTCGCCACGGTTCGCAGGGTCGAAACGTTCAATCAAACGATCAGCCAATTCAAGATTGGATCCACTGAGGTCTTCCGCTTCAAGAGGGATAGAAATTGGCATCTCATCATCATCGGATTGAGATTCAGCCTCTTCGGACATGCGAAGGCCTTCACTGTCACATCTTATCAAACCTGCCGCACTGGCCATGACGATGGAGGGCGACTCTAGACCCAATTCTCATCGCCGAGATGCGATTTCTGCTGCTTTACGCAGAAATGATGAAGATTCTTGCATCATTATGGGGATTCTCAATATCACTCCTGATTCATTTCATGCAGCCTCAAGACAAACCAGCCTTGAGAGCGCAATAGAAAATGGTTTGAGAATGTGGCGACAAGGTGCAACATGGGTCGATGTTGGTGGCGAATCAACAAGGCCAAATGCCGACTTTGTTTCACAGCAAGAAGAACTAGACCGAGTTATCCCTGTCATCATTGGATTAAGACAAGCAAATACAGATGGTTTACTATCTATTGACACAAGAAGACCAGAAGTTGCGCGACAGGCTATAGAAGCAGGCGCGGATATGGTCAATGATGTATCAGGGCTGCGCGATTCTGAGATGGTCAAGGTTGTTCTTGACAGTGGTTGTGCTGTATGTATTATGCATATGCAGGGAGAGCCAAACAATATGCAATCAAACCCTACTTACCAGAATTGTAGCCAAGAAGTTTCAGAAAATTTGAAAGAAATAGCAAATGCATTGGTCATGGCTGGACATCCTGCACAATTGATTTGCTTAGACCCCGGAATAGGATTTGGAAAAACTCTACAACATAATGTGGAATTACTTCAGCAACATGAACTGTTTAGGGGAGTGAAAAACTATTCTATTCTATGGGGTGTATCTCGGAAGTCGTTGATTTCACAACTAACTGGAAAAACAAAAACAGATGACAGATTATCTGGCACTCTTGCTATTGCAGCCTTTGGACATGATGAGGGAATAGATATTCTGCGAGTTCATGATGTCGAAGAGCATATTGATTTACTCAATGTCCTCAACACCTTGTGAGATTACAATCCAAATCCACCGAGTAATCCTGCTGCTGCAACCCATGCGCCAGCCATACTGCCAAGATTAGTCAATGCTGTTACCATCAATACCCGCCCTGCTTTATTTGACCAAAACATTCCAAGATTATCCAATTTCAAAAATTCTGCCAAATCCTCTGCACTGGGTTCTGCCATTTTCAATTGTACATAGCCAGCAAACCAACCTGCTGCTAATGTGGGATTCAATGATGTAATTGGAGATGCGAGTGCTGCTGTAAGTATCGCAAATGGATGACCTCTAGCCAGAATGCAACCGATTGCAGCAAAAACTGCATTTGCAATTGTCCATACTGTGAAAAATTGTACCATGTCAACATCGCTACCTGTTGACAAATAATAAGCCATTAATCCCATTACCAACACTGGTATTGCCCATGGCATCACTTTCATCATTACTGTTTTTGGAGGGATGGTTTGCAATTCCTCAATTCGATTGATATCACATTTATCGTTTACGAGGTAATTCTCAATTCCCGTCAAATGCCCTGCACCAACTACTGCAAGCACTTTTTTATCTGGATTGAGTGCTGAAATTTTAGTCGCCAGATATTCATCTCTTTCATCGATTAATACAATTCCAGCGCCCGGAGAAAACCCCCTTAACTCTTCCATCAATGAAGATAACAAATCACTATCGTCGAGAAGAGAATTGATGTCAGGTGCTTCATCATCATCGTCGTCTTGTGCTAATAGCGAAGTTAGAACTCTATATTTTTCTCTAAATCGCATATTCTTCCATGCTCTTCGCAATGTCACTTGGATATCTCTATCGACTAATGCAACTTCTAAATCTGCTGCTTTTGCTTCCTCAACTGCAGCAATTAATTCTGCACCTGGTTGCTGGCCTTCATCCAAACCAAGTTTTCTCTGTTCTGCAGCCAATAGTGATTGAATTAGAACCAATGGTGCCTTGCCTTCTTTGACTACTTTGAGCAATCCTTCCTTGTCCAGTCTGCGATCGCTAGTCAAAGCATCATGTCTTGATTTGCATAACTCTACAGCAACGATATCTGGTTGATATTCGGCAATATGATGCCTTACTGCTTCAACACTTGCTGAAGCAACATGAGCAGTTCCCAGTATTCTGAGATTTGGATTTATATCAATAAATGGCGATGCGGTCATTCAATCCCCTCTCTATTCAATTGAATATGTTTTCAAGTTCAATCGCCATGGCTTTCAATGCATCTTGGCTTGCTTGGCCAATATCGTCGACCACTTCATCCAATAGTACTTCGAAAGGAATTTGGCCACCTGCAAGTGCTTTATGGCCGCCGGCTAATCCATCAGGCCATCTTTCGGCCAATAGACGGCCAATGTGAATATTTGGATTGCTGGTTCTTGCTGAAAGAATAATTCTTCCACGTCTTGGACCAAAAACAATAACATTGTCAACATCTGCAGTAGGCAATAAGAAATCTGCAATTTGAGCTAATGCATCTCTATTTGGCATTTCACTAATCGGTGCCAACAATGTTTTACCGACAAGAATCCTGTTATTGAGACCTTCACTGAATGATTCTAAGGTTTGTTGTGAGCGAGGTGGAGATTCTATAGAACGAAGTAAGTCGGAGTCAACCCATGCGTTCAACCACGATAATGCTCTAATATCAACCGCATTGAAATCTCTTGTAAATCCTAGTGTATCTGTTCTAATTCCAAATGCTAATGCGGTTGCAACTCTTGCATTCATTTGGAAATCAATGCTCATCAACAGACTAGCAACCAGCGAAGAAGTTGCCGAAAACTCTGGGCTAACCATTGAGATATCTGCGGCAACACTTGTTTCAACACTATGATGATCGATAATAATATGTGGAACACAATCTTCAGGAAGAATGTTATTCGCTCCCGGCCTGTGGAAATCAACAGTGATAATTACATCACTTTCCCTCAATACATCCTCAATTTCCCAATCTAAGATTAGGCGACGTACAGGGATTTCAAGAAGACGAACCATCGCTCTATTTTGCTGATGTTCAATCACTCCACCATGGTATAATTTGGCATCAAGGTCCATTGTATTAACAAATTCATGGATTGCAAGACCTGCAGCAAGTGCATCTGGGTCTGGATTATCATGACAAAATATTGCAACCTTAGAGCCACTAGGAACGCTTGAAAGATAATTCTGCACAACTGCTGAACCATCTTTTCGCTCCCATGCTCTAATCCTGTCTTGGATTGCAGCAAATGAAACATCATCAATACTAACTAAGTCAATTCCATCACCTTGTAGAGGTAATGTGGTCAATATTGGAACCTTAGGCCACATTGTATTCAATGCCTGTATTGGGTTGGAATCAGCCAAAGCACTTGGGTCGAGCAACAATACCGCAGTTGGCATCCTATCACTGAGTGGAAGAGATTTCAACGATACTGCATTAGGTAGCGCCATTATTTCGATATTTTCAAGCTCATCTTGTTGCTGACTGGGCAACTTATCACCCAATCCAACAACAATACAACCTCTACTACCTTGACACCAAGTGGCAAGCCGAATTGCGAGGTTTCCCGAGCCGATTATCAAGAACATCAAATCCCTCCGATTTTACAATTAATGGCAATGGTGTTTGAATGTTATGTAAATTCTATTGCGAGACTAAAGCGTGAAATGAGTTCATTTAGGCCATCAATAACTGTTTCAGAATTGAATCTTAACATTCTCTCTTTCAATACCTTCAACGATGAACAAATCTTTCTTTTTATTACCCTTGACTGTAGCAACTATTGTAGTTGGAAACAAGCGAATGACTTTGTTATATGATGTTGCTGAAGCATTAAAATATTCTCTGCGATCTGCTATTTGGTTCTCTAGACCAACCAATTGTTTTCGCAGGTCTGCAAAGGAAGAATCTGCTTTTAATTCGGGGTATTGCTCCATTACAGCATTGATTCTTGGCATCATACCTGCGAGCATAGACTCAGCTTTGGAAACTCCTGCCATATTGCCACTTGCTAATGAACTAGAACCCATATTTCTTGCTTCGGCAAAATTATTCCATATTTCAGATTCATGCTCCGCATATCCTTTTACAGTTTCAACAAGGTTAGGAATCATATCATATCTTTGCTTTAGAAGAACATCTATATTTCTCCAAGATAACTCAACATTCTCATCTAAAATTATCAACCTGTTTGAAGTTTGGATAAACCAAATCAAAAACAATACAAATAGCACAACTGCAATAATGCCAATTACAGCCTCCATATTCATGTCCATGTTGATGACATAGAGACTCTACTTTTGAATACTCCCCAAACAATCCACAATATTGATTTGAATCTCTCAATACCACAAAGACCGCATTCAAGCGTTAGTATCATGTGTAATAGTCCGCCCCGCGACATTATGGGACAACGCAATTCACCTGCAATATTGTTTACTCTTCTAATGTTGAGTGCAACATTGTCTGGATGTTTTGGAAATGATGAAGTTGAACAAGTAGTGGAAGTTACTACTCCTTTGGACGGTTTATTCACAACAACATCATGGTATCATTATGCTGGAGCAGTAAATGCTAGCAATGATACTATCGGATATGATAACCTAACTGGTAATTCAACGCCTTATCCCGCAATTGGAACTTACTACGGGATGGGTGATACTACCTTTGAGCCAACCATTGGAGTAACCTCAACCGGCGGCATACACTACGCTTCCTATGGTGGAACTGGTTCGGGAAGTATGATATTTACATCGATGGACCAAGGGCAAACTTGGAACAATATGGGGCCTTTTAATCCAATAATTCCGACCATAGGACAAGTTCCTTCGTCTAATGACCCCTACATCTATGTTGACAAATGGACCGACAGAATCGTGAAATTTGACATGCATGCTCTAACTGCAATGTTCGTTGAATATTCGGATGATGACGGACAATCGTGGTCTATTCCATTCACTGCTGAAGGATATTACACACCTCAAGACCACCAATCAATCGCTTCAATGCCCGATATAGATGGAAGAGGGTTCTATGAAACAATATTCGTATTCTGTATCAATACTGGAAGTTCTGCCGCAGGACCTCAGTGCTCACGTTCACTTGATGGTGGCCATACATGGGATGTACAACGACCGGGATACCCGACAGATACTGCTCAATGCTCAGGATTACATGGACATCTTGCCGGTTCTAATGATGGTGCAATCTACCGAGGAAATCCTTCATGTGATGGGCCTGCAGTCTATCGTAGTATAGATGGTGGTTATTCTTGGACTGAACATACGATTACCACAACTGTTCCAATGCAAGAGGGATGGCATAGTCACGAAGTTGCCGTAGCAGCAGATGAAGCCGGCAACCTATTCGCTTCATGGATAAGCATTGACGATATGCCTTGGATGGCATATTCACGTGACCAAGGTGATACATGGTCTGAGCCGATGATGGTTGCACCACCTGGAGTTAACGAAACTGGTTTCCCAACAATTTTTGCTGGTGATGAAGGCAGAGTTGTAGTCGGATATATTGGTGAAGGTGATGATCTTGGAGGATGGGGA
>DUCL01000206.1 GCA_012959845.1 Candidatus Poseidoniales archaeon | reverse complement strand
CACGTGGACCAATATCAAGTCGCAATGGCACACCTTTGATTTCCCAATCATAGTATTTCTGACCTGCTCTAATATCTCTTGAATCGACCTTTACTCTTAGGCCATTGGCGCGTAATTGTTTTGCAATATCATTGGAAATTGCTACAGTATCAACATCTGAATCTTTCTTGATCATCGGACAAATAACAACTTGATATGGCGCGATTGCAGGAGGCATAATCAATCCATTGTCATCACCGTGCATACCAACAATTGCACCAACAAGTCTCTCTGACATTCCGTAAGTGGTCTGATGGCAATGTTGTTGCTCAGCATCTAGGTTTTCATATGTGATATCAAATGCCTTAGCCCACTGGTCACGATAGTGGTGGCAAGAAGCAACTTGTAGAGTTCTTCCGTTAGGCATGATAGCATCTATTCCAATCGTATACCATGCGCCAGGGAATGTATCCCATTCCGGCCTTTTGGCTTTGATTACTGGAAGACATAAATCGTGCATTAGATTATTGACAATTTCCAAATCTTGAGCGATTTGTCTTGATGCACATTCCTCATCAGCATGCGCTGTATGCGCTTCAAAGAAATGTATTTCTCGTACTCGAATGAATGAACGTGTTTGCTTTGTCTCATAGCGGAAAGTGTTGACCATCTGGTACACCTTTAGAGGCAAATCTTTGTGAGATCTAATCCAAAGAGGGAACATTGTATACATCGCAGTTTCTGAAGTTGGTCGCAAAAACATAGGGATGTCCAAATCATTATCGCCTGCGTGCTTTACCCAGTAGACTTCTTTCTTGAATCCACCTTCTTCGTCTTCCTCTCGTAAATCTTCAACATCCACGCCTTCTTCTCTTGCTCTCTTTAGTTTTGCAACTAAGGCATTTTCTTTCTCTAGAAGATTCTCTGGAATCAATAAAGGAAATCTGACTTCTTCATGGCCGGTTCTATCCATCTCATTATGTGTCAGTTCATCGATTAGTTTCATTGTCTTCCAACCATAAGGTCGCCAGACATCCATTCCCTTAATCGGATAACGTTTGTCCACTAATTCAGCAGCCTCAACCATGAATGGGTACCACTCGTTGAAGTTATCACTCTTCGACGGGATTCCGCGCTTTGCCTTGCCATGACCTTGGCTCATAATGTGCTTCGCCGCACTCACGCACATCAATATAGCGCATGTAACGGTACCTTATTGACTCAGTTTGGCATTATTATTCATTGCCAGTAATGCGGCAAGACACCAAACGATTTCCAATACTAAAAATGCCCACTCAGAAATCAGTGCTGCTCTTATCGCCAATAATCCCGAGCCGACTGCCATCAATAGCAGGTATGGCTTTTCTTTACTATCCAGCACCTTTCTTGTCTCTAATAGAAAAGCAGCCAATATGGATATCATTCCAATCCATGAAAGTATCTCACTCAGGAAGTCAACTTGCACTATAATCACTTTCGACCGAGGTACCAGAATCCGATAATTCCAACGATAAGCGCGGCGATATCAGGAATTCCAATTGACATATCTAACATAGATTGTGACCATCCCCATCCACTGTCAATCTTGTGGACACTAAGCCAGTTTATTCGGGTATATCCATCTGCAGGACACAGGGTATCGGATTTGCATAATCCGCCCAAAACATATGAAAACAATCCGAATATATTCATTGTTATTATAAATAATTCAGCGAGAATAATTTTTGACATTAGACTCATTTTCTTTCCGTTAGCATTAACTGGGGCTAGTGGTAAATTTGGCAGTGGTTCCATCGCAGGTAGTGGAGTATCAATCGGTGCGACAACTTCTATGAGCAAATTTGTTGCTGGAGATATTTCAACAATATCGGAAGACTGGGGAGAGGTTACCATATCCCTCGCCTTTTTTGGATTTGCTGTTGCAATTTTTATTCCATATAGTCGGTCAGCGAGAGAAACCAATGCAGGGTCATCTGCTATTTCTGAAGGATCTAATTGTCCATCGAGCAGCATCTTCAATTTATCTTGAGTGCTAGTCATACTTTCCCCTCCATGATTAAGGTGAACTCCACTACTTGATGAAGCCTCCTTCGCTAATATTCAGTAATAATTAATCATGCATTTCCTGCTGCTTCAACTTCGGCCCAATCTTTCAAGAAGCCTTCGAGTCCTTTGTCAGTAAGTGGATGTTTCATCAATTGGCGAAATATTTTCGCCGGCATTGTCGCTGTATGTGCGCC
>DUCL01000205.1 GCA_012959845.1 Candidatus Poseidoniales archaeon | reverse complement strand
GGCCCACGTTGCAGATTCAACCGGTTTGGAAATCATTCGAACTCTACAAGAAAAAGGAATCCATTCTGGTATTGATATTTTCATGGAATATACCGTAAGCCACCTATTACAAGATGATGATGGCACCTGTACTGGCTGTGTATCCTATAATCGAGTCGATGGTGCAATGCACGCTTTTTCAGCAAAATCAACCATTCTAGCCACTGGCGGAATTACCCGATGCTGGGCTGTTTGTTCCGGTTCTTGGGAATATACTGGCGATGGACATGCACTGGCTCTAAATGCTGGGGCCGAATTAATCGATATGGAATTCGTACAATTCCACCCAACCGGTATGGTATGGCCTCCGAGTGTTAGAGGAATCCTAGTTACAGAAGGTGTTCGTGGCGAAGGAGGAGTTCTACGCAATTCCGAAGGTAAGAGATTCATGTTCGACAATGTCCCGGATATGTTCAAAGGCGACCATGCTGAAACAGAGGAAGAGGCTAGCGAATGGGTTAGACAGGTTGTTGCTGGAGAGAAGGCAACCGTTAGACGCCCTCCAGAATTACTGACTCGTGACGTCGTTGCTAAGGCGATTAACAAAGAGGTTGCTGAAGGACGTGGTTCAACTCACGGCGGTGCATATCTCGATATTGCTAATCAACGCAGTGCAGAAGAAATTATCGCAAAACTTCCGAGTATGCACCATCAATTTAGAGAACTTGCTGGAGTTGATATTACCAAGGAGCCAATGGAAGTTGGCCCTACTGCTCATTATGTAATGGGTGGAGTGAGAGTAAATGCTGAATCTCAAGAATCAACAATTAACGGATTATTCGCTGCTGGTGAAGTTGCAAGTGGTTTGCATGGAGCAAACCGTCTAGGAGGAAATTCCCTTTCCGACCTCATCGTATTTGGTAAGAGAGCTGGAGAACACGCTGCAAAGCGTTCAAACGACATGAAACAACCAGAAATTGATACAAAGCAAGTTGAGAATGCTATTGAAGCAAATCTAAAACCGCTGAAGAGAGAAAGCGGTGAAAACCCTGGCCGCGTTTATGACGACCTACGAGATATGATGCAAGCCAAGGTTGGAATTATCAGAACTGAATCCGATTTAAAAACTGCATTAACAGACTTAGAGGACTTTAGAAAGAGAGTTCAAAACACCAGTTCAGGCAATTCAATGACTTACAATTCGGGTTGGCATCAAGCATTGGATTTACAAAACATGGTAGATATTTCATCAGCCTGTACTCTTGCAGCACTAACTCGTACTGAAAGCCGTGGTGGACACACCCGTGATGATTTCCCTGAGCCAGATACTGGCAAGTGGAGCCATACAACAAATGTTGTTTGGAAAGATGGGGCTGAAATCAATATCCGTCAGGAAGAATTATCCCAACCCCCTGAAGAGTTAGAGCAATTGCTTGACCGTTCAAAGAAGGAGGCCTGAATATGACTGACATTAAGATGAAAGTTTTCAGAGGGGAAGAAGGCGATGGTGAATTAGTCGATTACAATGTTGAATTAGATGAGGGTATGGTGCTTCTTGACTGTATTCATCGTATTCAACATGAGCAAGAGCCTGACCTTTCATGCCGTTGGAATTGTAAAGCGGGCAAGTGTGGCTCATGTAGTGCTGAAATCAACGGAAAACCAAGTTTGATGTGCATGACTAGAATGAGCGATGTCATCGCTGAAACACCCGAGGGTGAAGTGATTACCGTCCGCCCATTGCAGACTTTCCCTCATGTCAAGGACCTTGTCAGTGATGTTTCTTGGAATTATGAGATGGCTAAGGCGGTTGCTCCTATCAATGGACCAGACCAAACTGATTGGCAATTCAGTCAGTTCGAAGCAAAACGCGCTCAAGAATTTAGAATGTGTATTGAATGTTATATCTGTCAAGACACCTGTCACGTACTTAGAGAATACAAAAAATTCGATGTCTTTGGAGGACCAAGAACAATGGTTCGTCTGGCTAACTTTGAAATGCATCCAATGGATGAGGAAGACCGTGTTCCTGAAATCAAAGATGAGTTTGGTATCGCTTATTGTAATATCACAAAGTGTTGTACAGATGTTTGTCCAGCGGGGATTAACATTACCGACAATGCCATCATTCCACTTAAGGAAAGAGTTGTTGACCGTTATTATGACCCAATAAAGCGTATTTGGAGAACAATTAGTGACAAAGTCAGTGGAAATACTACAAGATATTGAATTTCAATAATCTCATTGCAACTCAACTTTTCTCTCAGAAGGCTTACTCTGTT
>DUCL01000204.1 GCA_012959845.1 Candidatus Poseidoniales archaeon | reverse complement strand
AACATTCCAAGTCTTTGCGATTCTCCATATCTTGACTCATTCGGCTCATGCAGGATATGTGTTGTTGAGATTGATGGCCGCCGCGGAACTCCCTCCTCTTGTACCACTCCAGCCGATAATGGAATGGTGGTTTCTACAACTTCCGATAAACTTTGGAGACTGAGAAAAGGTATCACTGAACTCTATGTTAGCGAGCATCCTCTCGATTGCTTAACCTGTACTGCAAATGGTGATTGTGAATTACAAGATATTGCAGCAGACGTTGGTTTGAGGGAATTGCGTTATGATAACGAGCCTGCATGTGAAAGCGTTCCAATCGATGAATCAAATCCATTCTTTACATTTGATGCAAGTAAGTGTATTGTTTGTTCACGTTGTATTAGGGCATGTGATGAGACTCAAGTAACTCATGCACTCTCCATAGACGGGCGTGGCTTTTCCAGCCGAATCATTGCAGGTGCTGATGAGTTATTCATGGATTCAGATTGCGTATCTTGTGGTGCATGTGTAAACGAGTGTCCAGTCGGTGCGCTTGAAGACCGAGTTGAACGCTCCGCTGGAATCCCTGATAAATGGGTTCGAACAACCTGTGCATTCTGCGGTGTTGGTTGTCAATTCGATGCTGGAATTAAGGGCGGCAAATTAGTTACAATGGTCCCTGCTGCCGACTCACCAGTTAACCAAGGCCATGCATGTGTAAAGGGGCGATTCGCTTCAGCATATATTCACCACGCAGACCGACTTAAATTCCCAATGATTAGAGAATCGATTGACGATGAATTCCGCCAAGTTTCTTGGGATGAAGTATATTCATTCATCGCACAACGCTGGAAGCAAATCAAGGCAGAATCAGGTCCTCACGCTATCGGTTCAATCACTTCCTCACGCTCAACCAATGAATTGAATTATCTCGGCTCAAAACTAATGCGTGCAGTTATTGGAACCAACAACATTGACAATTGCGCCCGTGTTTGTCATTCTGCAACTGTAAAAGGAATGATGACTGTATTCGGTGCTGGAGCTGGAACGAACAGTTTGGACGACATCGACCATACCGATTTACTGTTGGCATCAGGTTGTAATCCTATGCACGGTCATCCAGTTACTGGTTCACGTATTCGTCGCGCTCGTATGCGTGGGATGAAAATGATAGTTGTAGACCCTAAGGCTACTGAATTGGCGCAAATGGCAGATATCCACGTTCAATTGCGCCCTGGAACAAATGTTGCACTTTACCAAGGACTCGCCCATATCATCTTGCGAGAAAATATGGAAGCGGATTCACAATGGTTAGATGCACGTACTGAAAATCTTGAACCATTCAAGGCAATGGTTCAAGACATGACTCCTGAAGTCTGTTCTGAGATTACAACTGTGCCCGTGGAAACATTAGAAGCGGCAGCAATTTTCTATGCATCTGTACCTTCAGCAATGTCAGTTCATGGACTTGGAATGACTGAACATAGTCATGGTTCAGAAGGAGTCATGGCACTTTCAAGTCTTGCACTTCTTACTGGAAATGTAGGCCGCAAGGGAACAGGGATCAATCCACTACGCGGTCAAAACAATGTTCAAGGCTCTTGTGATATGGGGGCATTACCAAATGTATACACCAATTATCAATCGGTTTCAGACCCTGAAAACCGAGCAGCCTTTTCCAAGGTTTGGGGCGTCGATGCACCGGCAAAACCGGGGCTCACATATCCTGAAATGCTTAGGCAAGTAGAATCAGGAAAGGTTCGTTCACTATACTTGATAGGCTCAGATATTGCCCACACAGATCCAGATAATTTAGCGGTCATAAAGGCTCTCAAAGGCCTTGATTTGCTAATTGTTCAAGATATTTTCATGTGCGAAACAGCAAAGTTAGCTCATGTAATTCTTCCAGCAGCATCTTTCCTTGAATCGGATGGAACATATACTAACGGAGAGCGCAGAATCCAGCGGGTAAGAAAGGCGATTGAATCTCCAGGCCAAGCCAAGCAAGATTGGATAATAGTTTCCGAATTAGCAGAAGCACTCGGCCATCCGATTATTTCATCAAACGATGTATCGGATATTTGGGATGAATTAGCGAGTTTAACTCCGAACTTCCGCGGCATTGATTATGCCAGTCTTGAAAGTTCACAAGCGGTGCAATGGCCAAAGCCGACGGCAGAACATCCTGGAACAAGCATAATGCACATTGGCGAATTTTCTCGCGGATTGGGTAATTTTGCTGCACCTGAATATGCAGAACCTAATGAGCAAGCATCAGAGGAGTATCCGTTTATTCTAATCACA
>DUCL01000203.1 GCA_012959845.1 Candidatus Poseidoniales archaeon | reverse complement strand
CGATGCTGAAACTACATTTTCTTCCATCATAGTCGAGCCAATATCATTTGCTCCACCCAACAATGCCATTTGGGCAACTGAAATACCCATTGTTGGCCACGAGGATTGAATATTTTCAATATTGTCAAAGAAGAGCCTAGATACTGCTATGTGGCGAAGATATTCGCTGGAACCAGCCCCCAATTCGAATTTGTTTTGACCTCTATTTCTCCTTCCAAAACTATTGACTTCTAATTGGACAGGCCATGCGATAAATGATGTAAATCCAATATTGTACAATTGTAGAGACTCGTCTTGTAATTCTCTTAACCGCCTCATATGTTCAACTCTTTCAATGGCCCCTTCACCAAAACCAAAAACATTTGTGGCGCTGGTGGTAAGACCAAGAGATTGTGCTTCTCGCATCACCTTTAGCCAATTCTCTGGGAGTCCTTTTTTGGGTGATACGTCCTTTCTAACCGATTCAACGAGCATTTCTGCGCCTCCTCCTGGTAGTCCATGCATACCGACGGATTGGAAATTGGTGAGTACTTCAAGTGTAGTTAAGCCACTGACCTCGGCAATACCCTCAATTTCAATCGGCGAAAAGCAATCTAGGTCAATAGTGGGATGATGATTTACCAATGAGGAGATTAGTTCTTGATACCAACTAATCGGTAATTCGGGGTTTACCCCTCCTTGCATCAAGATTCTACTGCCACCGATTTGTTCCAATTCCACTACCCTAGCACTAATTTCCTCAAATGTTTGAGTATATGTTTCAGAATGGTTTGGTGGACGGTAAAATGAACAGAACTGGCAATTAATAGTACAGATATTTGTATAATTGATATTTCTATCAATAAGATAAGTTACATTTCCTTCTGGGTGCATTGCCTTTCTTCTCTTCATTGCTGCCGCCATTAATTGGTGTAATGGGGCGTTGTCATACAACTCAATTGCTTGTTCTGAAGTCAATCTGTTTTCACAATTAGTATCAACCGACCATTTGGCCTGTTGTTGTAATATCTGAACCCAATCCAATAGGAACACCTACTCGAAGTCTTTTCCAATTAATGATTCCAAATCCGCTATGGTTTTGGGACAATCCTTTGTTAGCACATCCGGACCTTTAGAAGTGACAAGAATATCATCCTCAATACGAATACCAATATCTGCATATCTTTCTGGGCATTTGACATCCGGTCTCCAAGCGCCGAAATATAATCCCGGTTCAACTGTCAAACACATTCCCTCTTCAAGCAATCGAGGTTCACCATTTGGCTTGTAAATACCAACATCATGAACATCCAAACCAATCCAATGGCCAGTATTATGCATGTACCACCTCTTCAATTGACCATCTTCCACATCAAGGGCTTCGTCTAATTCTTGTGTGATTACTCCTAATTCAATGAGTCCTTCTGCAAGCACCCTTCTTGCGGCCTCATGAGGTGCATTGTAGGGTCTGCCGACCCTGCACTCGTCAATAGCCGCCAATTGTGCATCTAATACGAGTTGATAAATTTCCTTCTGTGCTTCAGTGAACTTTCCATTGATCGGCCAAGAACGTGTGATGTCAGCAGCATAGCCGTTATATTCTGCACCTGCATCTATTAGGACAATTTCTCCATCTTCGCAAGTATCATCATTTACCGTATAGTGCAAAACAGTTGCATTATCTCCACATCCAACGATTGAAGGATATGCCCAGCCACTTGTTCCAGCATAAGAAAAAAATCCCTCTATTACCGATTGCAATTGATATTCTTTCCTTCCCACTGCAGAATGACGCATTGATATCTCATGGGCGAGTGAACTGATTTGAGAAACATGGCGCATTTGAGCAATTTCTGCTTCGGACTTTCTTAGTCTCAATTCTGCTATTTTTGCGGATGGGTCTTCAATGGATATTGGTCCATTACCAAATTGTTGGCGAGCTCTATCTCTTCTCTCAATAGCATCCTTAACCATAGAATCTACTGCTGAATTGATACCACTTCTAACCAATACTCGATTTGCTTTGCTAACCATTTCTGCAAAAAGTGAAGATAGGTCTTCTATCGATTGTGCTGAATCTATTGGCCATCCTTTTAGTGCACCTTCTATTCCCTCTCTTCGCCCTTCCCATATTTCCTTGAGCGTATCTTTTGGCTGAACAAATAAGGTTACTATCCAAGACTCACCGTCATGGTGGGCAGTCAATATTGATTCTGGGTCCTTCCAACCGGACAAATAGAGCATATCACTACTACTACGATAGGGATAGTGAACATCATTTGAGCGATTTGACTCAAGATTTGGACATATTACTAGTAAGTCGTCAGGGCGTAATTGCGACAATAATCTGTTTTGTCTTGAGCGAAACTCATCGATGCTAATCTCTGCTGGTTTCTCACCAATTTGCGAAATCGCCGCCTCGAACATAGTGTTGGCCAAGGGTCACCCCATTTTCAACCGTTGCACTGTTAGGATTTACCATCAAAGGATTTATCGCTCCAGATACTATTGTCACTACTGGTGACAACTAATTCTTCATCCTTACTATCATTTGTTTTTTTGCGCTCTCCCCATTTGGGAATGCTTTTAGATGATTTTGATTCATTTGATTTCGTAGATGCTTTTCGAATGGCAAACATTCCGAACACTATTATTGCCAATGCAATAATTCCAGTAAGCGCTGATGAATTATTGGACGAAATCGATTCCTCTTCAATAAATACCGTGAAATTTATTATTGACTCAACTCCATCATCATCTGTTACTATTAGCATCATCTGTTGCTGCCCGGTGATTGAATAATCCTCTTGGGTGAAATTTGCTTTGCCACTAACTATAGCCTTTCCATCGACATACCACACATACTGTAATGCTTGCATATCGTTAGAAGTATCGGAACTTCCAGAGCAATCTAATTGCCATGCATCAGTATTCGCAGGAGTTAACGAACTACCATTAGTCACCGTGAAGCCATCCAATGTAAGGTGGGCTTGTGGAGCGCTATTGATGACAGTAAATGAGTGGTTTGTTATTACAATATGACCTCCGACATCCCTTACAAATAATTCAACAGTCCAATCTCCCGAAAGTGCGGGGAATAGATTCAATGAATACTCATCTTGTTTTTCTTCACTGGTTGGGCTGCGCACTTTTCCGTCTGGCAAATATATAGTCCAAACGATGTTTTCACTAGAACCGCTATAACCATCATCTACTGATGCGGAAATAAAAATTGATTGGGATTCTGTTGAATTTTCTGGACCGCTAATGTCCACTATTGGATCTTGAGTATCAATCACTATCGCTAATATTTCTGAATTAGAACTCAATAATAATGCATCCATTACAAAAAATTCAAATTTGTAGATTCCATCGGCAAGTTCCATTTCCAAATGATTTAGAGTAAGAATTACCGTCCCATTGTCATCTGTTTGATTTAATGTAATGGCATGTGGTTCCTCCAAACAAACTGCATATGGTGCTTCGCAAACTGTGGCGAATACTGTTACGCCTGTATTACTGAGCCCTGGCACGGTATAATCGATTTCGATAATAACTGGCTGTTCAATGACTATTGTTGTAGTATAATCAATATCCAAAATCATTGGCCTATGCCCTGTTTCTCCCAAATATACAATGATTGATTTTGACATTGGGTCCAACCCATTTGGTATAGAAATTGTTAGCAAGCACGTACAATCAATTTCTGTCACATTTATCTCGAGAGTCCAATTCCACAAGTTTTCAGATGCTGGGACAACACTGCTGAAATGTGAGCCTGATGCTTCCATATTCCAATTTGAAAAGCCATCACCAACATTCCACAATTCCCATGTAGCTTCACTTGGAGGCAGAGTTGTTGTGCCATTTAATGAGATATTTTCGGAAAAAATAGTTCCATCATCTTGAAAAATGGATAAGTTATAATTTTCCTCATCTAAATGATGAGCTGATACGGATACTGCAAGAGGCAATGTGCAAAATAGAAGGCAGGCTAAGCAAACTGCAATTGACCTATTTACTCCCATGAGTACAGATGCAATGCTATACGACATCAAGTTTAGTGTGATATGATTATTATTAAGAATAATTATCATTCACTGAATGGGTCACACAGTTCACCCTGTCCCGGATATGAAAGAGGGTTTCTTGGATTTGTATCCCACTTGTATTCACAGAAGTTAACGTGACCATCACCATCAGTGTCTACCATTCTATCGGCAGCATCTTCAGGGTCAAATTTGAAGTGGTGTTCCCAGCCTGTTGCCATACCATCATCATCGTGATCTTGGTAGAAGACTTCAGGTCCATCATTCCATTCATCGCCATCCGTATCATTTGATACAGGGTTGGTGTTGTTTTGCATTTCTTCAAGATTAGTATAATTCTCCAAGTTATCATAGAACTTCTTACCATCTGGAGTATCAGGGTCAATATGACAATCGGAATTTGTAGTATCATTATATCCTGGGCAATATTTCTTTATCAGTCCAGAACGGTTCAAACCATCATGGTCAGGGTCCTCTTCTCCATCCCATATTCCGTCTAAGTCACTATCTGGCATAGATGGGTCCATCACACCACGAGCACCATATACGCTAGTTGTCGAATTATCGGTCAAGCCCAGTTCTAGAGCGACTTCGGAGAAATGAACTTCCCAACCATCGGGGAGACCATCTCCATCAGTATCATCATCTACTGGGTTAGTATTCCATCTATCCGGCGCTTCAGCACCATTAGGGAGGGTATCATTATCAATGTCAAAAGTATCATCCTTCATTGAATCCAATGATGGATCAAGTGCCCATCTTCCAGAACAACCATCGCACAACGAGTTTGAGGGCATTGTGAATCCAGTTAAATTCATTTCTGATACTTCATACTTAGCAGTCTGGACGAAACCACCGAGCCAATTTTGCCACATGTATCCACCAGGTGGCATTGAGCAATCATCATTTTGAGATGGTGTACAACTCGGCCTTTGCCAAGAAGAAGTCGTAACCCATAATGAGTGTGAGTTTGTATTCTCTTCTGTTGACATTACTTGCATTTCCCAACCGTCAAGCATTCCATCTGAATCCGTATCATTGATTAATGGATTAGTTGGATTTTGGAAAGGTCTAGGGACAAATAACACCTCATGTCCATCGATTAATCCATCATTGTCGGTATCGGAATTATTTGCGTGTGTCAAGAAATTATCTGCACCTGCAATTACCTCCTCTCCGTCTTCAAGACCGTCATTATCGGTATCAAACATACAAGGACTTGTGAAATATGCTTCACCCTCCCATGTAAAACCTGATAATGATTCTGTTTGGTCACCCAAACCATCACCATCAGTATCTGGGTTAGAAGCGTTTGAACCTTGGTTACAGATATTTGCGAATTCATCGTAGTCACTCAATCCATCTGCATCTGTATCATACAAACCAGGGTCAGAAGTAACCCACGTTCTTTGGACACCTCTATTTACAACAAGTATTTCCCAACCCATGACTTCAATTCCATCAATAAGACCATCACCATCGGTGTCAGGATTAAGAGGATTGGTAGAGCGACCATCAATTATTCCATCTCCATCTCTATCTCTTGCATTATATTCCATCACGTTTGTGAATTGTTCTTCAGGTTCAACAATTTCAAGCCATATTGTAAGCCTTGATTCAATAGTTTGTCCTAGAACAACATGGATTTCATAAACATATCCATCAACAGGTGCTGTTAGAGGAATTGTTTGCTTATTTCCTCCTCCGAGTGTAATCTGGGCACGGGCAACCGTTTGGTTTGCAACGACCCATTGGTCCTTTTCTACATCTATTCCAATAACAATTGCTGTTAATTCTAGTGTTTCATAGCGAACGGCTCCATCGCCATCTGCGTCCCAACCATCGTGGTCAGGGTCAAGATCACCATTTGACCCATCTCTAGGGTGTAATCCATTTGATGATTCCCAACCATCCGGCATTCCGTCAAGGTCGGTGTCAATTCTCCAAGGAGAGGTGAAATTGGTTGAGCCGAAAATCAATGCAACTTCATATTCTTCCAAATTGTTCATTCCATCTTCGTCCCAATCACCGTATCCATCAGATGCGTTAGCTGGGTCTAGAGTTTCTAAGTCATTGTGTTGGGGGTGCTCGTTTTGATGTGAATAACAATATTCAAATCCATCAGGCATTCCATCTCCATCTGTATCCCAATCCGATGGACCATTGTTTAATCCATCATTATCCATGTCCTGTAAGAACCAAGTTCGTTCCATTGCCATGAAGGGTGCTGCTCTAACTATTGGGTCCAGTAGTGGAATGTTGCAATCCTCACCAGTTCCGATAAATAATGAAACTGAAGTGTTAGATACTTCTACGATATCATCAATCAAATCAAAATCGGAATCTCGTGCTGTTGGATTTGTTCCAAATTGCTCTTCCTCAAAATTGGCTAATCCATCATCATCAGTGTCAAGTACCATATCACATGAATGAGTTCCAGCAGGATTTGCCAAGTCTTCCCAGTTTGCGTTACCATTTTCTCCATCAAATCTCTCTGATAGTGCATCTTCCATTGCTTGGTCTAATAGTAAACAATCCCAGTTACCGGAAAGTGGGTCAAACAAAGTAACTGTTCCACCTGGGGTTTGAACTGTAGTGGTGTATAGTGATTCCCAGCGGTCTCCAAGACCATCGTTATCACTGTCTGACCTTTGTGGGTCTGTTCCTAAGTCTGCCTCTGCTTGATTTGTCAAGCCATCACCATCAGGGTCTCCATTTGGACCTTGGTTTGGATCTGGCCATGATTCTGTTTCATTCTTTTCCGATGCATCTTCAGTTTCTGCTTGACCGGGGTCAGTTACCAAATCTTCAGATTCACCATTATCCAAAGGATTGAGGCCGTGTTCTACTTCCCAGCCATCACTCATACCATCTTTGTCAGTATCCTCATCAAATGGGTCAGTTCCGTATTGAGTCTCCTCAAGCGAGTCTGCAAGTCCATCACCATCGGAATCTAAGGCTTCAGAACTAGTTGAGCCTTTTCCGAATAAATCATCTTCTACAGCGCTATCGAATTGACCGATAGATTCGCTGGTTTGGTAATATCCTGAGACACCCACGAAAAGGGAGCCGAAGATTAGTGTTGAAACGATTGCCACATAGGCCATTTGGTTATGAGTAAGAGACATTGGACACACCGTGCACATACGTGCAAGATTGCCGACTTATGTTTCGGTTATAGACCTTAACTATGGATGATTGAAAAATGCCCCCCTAAAGCACTTTTTCTACATACTCAAAAATAATTTTTTCCCGGAACAATTTCGGGAAAAAAGATAATTGAAGTGAAAATCTCGCCCAAAGATACTAATTATATTCCAATTTTGAACTAATCTGGACAAGACATTGCTTCTCTTGTAATTCAATAGTCACTTTTGCTATTCGGCCATGAGCCCTTTGCCAAAATGCCATAATTGCTCCAACTGAAAATGGCAGAGTTGGTGAATGATCAAATAATAATTCAACTGCACCGTCCCCCTCTAGGGAAGATACTTCATTTGGACACACAAAACCAAATCTTCCGAGTAAGTGTTGGCACTTATTTATCCATTCAGAGTCGGATAGGATGTAAATGGGTCTTTCACTTTGTTCAATTACATTGACCATTGAAAGTGCTGTACAAAGAAATGTTGACTTTTCCGCTTCATCCAAACCGACAAATATTATTGATTGGGACAATTCATTACCAATATTCAATGCTCTTGACTTGGTATTGAATAGTAATCTTGTCAAGATATTGGCTGGAATGAATACCATTCGCTCTCCTTCTAAATCCCAGCCACCATTTTTACGTACGACTTGGAATTCTCCCACATCAAAAAGTGCGGAATAATTATCTTGACAGTTTTTTGTCCAAGTAAATTCGGATACTTGCTTAGAAGGCGAAATGTCACGTGATTCTTGTATCAAATTTAGAACTATCAATGTCGAATTTGGCTGTGTCCACGAAATTTTGAATCTGCTCTGCTTGCAATATTCAATCGCAGCCAAAGCAACACCAACAGAAAATGGAGCTAAGGTTGGAGCAATAATTTGATTATTATTTATTTGTAATTCCCCCCAGCCATATTGCAACCATCGCGCAGAAATATTTTTTCTTCGGCGTGAGTTTTTGAATAAACCACCGACCTTATATTCATTATTGGACAAAAGATGATACTCCTCTTCATCCGTTGCTGCGTTTACCAGTTTTCTCCCCATTGGAATGCCAATAATTTTTTCAAAGTGTATCCACCAAGATTCAAATTCAATCGCTTTCCATAATAGGAGATGGTTTCCAGATGAATCAAAAATATGCCCAATGTCATCTTTCTTGAGTGTACTCTCAAGTGCTTTGCTCAATTCATAATCAATGGGTTCTTCCTCACCATCGACTAAGGGCATAACAGTCCCTCAACAAAATCTTCTTTGACTGTTACTATGGGATGTTCAAAAGGGATATCCATTGAGGTCATCCTCATTGAAGCAATAGCGAATTATTTGGAACTCTGACTTTAATTGCTTTACATCTTTCTTGACACTTTGTGGATCTTCTCCCTTTAACAATACTCTCCCATAAAGCGATGCCACTTCTTCCATTTGAGTCTGGTCCATACCGACACGGGTTAATTCTTGTACGCCAAGCCGTAAGCCAGAAGGTGTCATCGCCTTTGTATCTCCAGGTAACATATTCATGTTGGTGATAATACCTGCATCCTCTAACAATCGTGCTGCCTTTGCACCAGCACCAGAATCTAGTTCACCATGCCTAGTTAGAACTTGATGGCTTGCAGTGTACCCCCTAGATTCTGCTAAGACATCAAAACCTTCTGATGCTAACGCACTTGCGAATGCTTTTGCATTTGCAACTGTATCTTGGGCATATGCTTGACCATATTCTTCAAATTCTGCCAATGCAACCACCTTTCCAGCTACATGATGAAGGTGGTATGAGGAACATACCCCTGGGAATATTGCATTATTCAATTTTTTGTGGAACTTTTCATCCTCGCTTGAGGATATGAGAAAGCCACCCTGTGGGCCTGGAAATGTTTTGTGTGATGAACCAGTCATTACATCTGCACCTTCTTTTAGAGGGTCTTGAAATACACCTCCAGCGATTAATCCCAATACATGGGCACCATCATACATCACAGTTGCACCTACTTCATGGGCAGCTTCAGCAATTTCAGTTAACGGAGTGGGAAAAAGAAAAACTGATTGGCCAATTAGTGCGATTTTAGGTTGTGTTTCTCTAATTAATTGGCATGCACCATCGACATCCGGTTCCATTCTCTCCTCATCCCAAGGATAGGTGGACAAATTTAGATCTCTAAGGCCAACAGCACCCATTCTTGCATGAGAAATGTGGCCACCATCGGCAGTTGAAACCGCAGTTATTTTGTCACCCGGTTTTGCAAGTGCCTTGAACGCACCAATGTTTGAGACTGTCCCCGATGTTGATTGGATATTTGCAAAAGGTGCATTGAATACTTTTTTGGCTAAATCAATACCAATTGATTCAATTGTGTCAAAATCATCACAACCTTGGTAGTATCTCTTACCAGGAAGTCCTTCTGCATACCTGCCATGTAAGTCACTTGATACAATCCTTTGAACCATAGGGGATACTATGTTTTCCGAAGCGATCATGCCGAAACCATCACGGTATAATTCACCACTGCTTTGTGCTGCTGCCATCACTGCTTGTGCTTTACTTAGGGTAGAATTTGAGGGAGACCATGCTCCTCTTCCATCGGACATGCTGTATGGTTCCCACATACGGTCTTTGAATTAATTGATGTGCTTGCTTCAAAATTACAAGCCAAATTGGATTTTTCTAATCAAAGGAATGAAACATCATCATCTGAATCATTATCTTTGTTCTTGCGTTGTGGAACAATACCTCTTTCAGGAGTTAAAGTCCCAATTCTAGAAACTGGACTATTGGAAAGATCTCTATTAGATTTTCGTTCTGAACGAATTGTATTGGTAGGGATTTGACTTGTATTTAAATCAACTCTAGTTACCTTTTTGGGGCTACTTGAAACCCTTCCTCTTGGACGACTTGCCTTACCCTTCTTTCGCTCAATATACTGTTGCCTTCCCCGATATGCTGCAGGCCCTATTAACCTCTCCAGTGCTGGAATTTCAGCACCGTCTTCTTTCGGTCTTTTGAGCCACCAACCTTCTCCTAAAGGCTGTAATCTTGGAGGGCGGGATTTACTAATGAGAACAGCCTGTCTTTTTAATTTAGATTTTACAGTTTTTTCTGTATCTTTGGGTAACCTAACAGTCAACCAACCAGGCATTCCGACATCTAGAACAACCCCGTTTACTGTGACTAGGATTCCAGAAATTAACAGATGTGTCCCCACTGGTAAATTTTCCTTAGCCGGAATAACTTTATTTCTCTTCATTCTTCTTGCATAAGCAACCATTGCCTTTTGGTCGCGATGCCGGACTACTCTTCTCTGCTGCTTTGAGAAACGGCGAGCTCCTAAATGGAATAATATAAGACCAACAACAACTGCAGCACCTTGTGCCTCCCCTCTAATAGAGGAGACATAAATTCCCGCTATTAACCAAGATGGGAATAATACAAAATAATGCATAATAATGCTCAATACTCCAAAGGAATATCTTGGAGTCATTCCTCGTTTTACCGCTTCATGGCCAGCGATTAGGATATTTGCATTGATCGCTTCATCCATTCCTCCTTTGACCGAAAGTGCAGCCACCGCATTTACAGGTGCTTCGTTGATTAATTTCTTCATTCTCTTTTTATCTGAATTGACTAGTGCTACTTCTAATTCATCCTCGTCTTGCGGTTGGCCGAGTATGAATGATAATGCTAACACTCTTGGGTCTTGAGAGTCGCTTTCCATCAATTCAGTCATTATTGAGCGGGCAGAATGCCAATCACCTTTATCGATCAAACACAACGATGCTGCAATCCTCGGGCGCACACTTATCGGTTCTTCCTTGACCAACTGAAGTGCGAGCTCCAATGCCTCATCATGTTGCCTTTGAGCCCTCATCAGTGCGACCATCGATAATTTTGCTACATGCGAAAGACGGTCGTTGTGGACATTATTGATCGGAGGATTTGCTTTCCAACCACGCAACATACTCATTAGCATTTGCAAATTATCTATGCATGAATTATTTTCCCAATCCCAAATATCATCTTCTGTGACATTGCCATGCCATGGGTCCATCCATTCACAAATGAAGGCCAATAATTCTGGTTCATCATATCCTTCAGGTTGCTGCAAACCATGTAATGCTTCCCTTGCAGCATCCAATCTTCTTGAAGCGATTTGCCCTGTCGCCACAATCATTCTCGCCTCATCGTCATCACCACCAGATTGTGCCAACACTTTTCTTGCTTCTTCAATCGCTAAAGGCCAAAGTCCTCTGATAGCCATCTCCCACATCTTTGCACGCGCTTTTTCATGTCTTACAATTGCCGCGTCTTCACTAATGGAACGTCTTTGGAAAGTGATTAGAGCATCTAAATCTTCATTGCGGGCAGCCGTTTCTACAGTTTGCCTCATCCATCCACCACCTTCTAATTTCACTGCTCCTTCTCTTCTTTCATCTGGATTTAAATCAAATCTTAATTTACTAAGGTGAGCGAATTTGAAGATTGATAATAACCAAGTCAACAAGAAAATGGCCTGTCCAACAGCAATGAACATCCAAGTGGTAAGCAATCTCATTCCCTCATCAAATCCTTTTGACTCCAACCAATCAGTAAGTGGCATCAAATCGCCAAATTCTTTGTAACTCACCAATATTAGCAATAATACAGTATATCCTGAAAATCCTGCAAATGCAAATGACAACTGTCTTGATTGGGCTGCAGTTTCTGTTCTAATTTCTCTTGGAGTATCCAGAGTGACTCCAAATAATCCACCAAACGACTGCCCGCCCAGAATCAAGTTTCTTGTTAATTCAAAAATGAACGCCAGACCAACAATTGCTATATTCATTGTTAGGTAAATAGATAAGAATTGGGGCATCGCTTTGATAAATTGCCAATGGAATAATAAATCGGATATAAGGTCAATTCTAAGATATATTGAATGACCTATTATTCCTCCAAAATTCAATACTTCTGTAGCATTATCAGGCTGATTAACTAAAATATAGAAAACGGTCACAATACCATTCAAAGCAGTAATTGGCATGGTAGCCAAAAATATTACTAAAATTAATGAAAAAAGCCTCGATACAAACCCTGCTTTATCTGGGTCAATTGGATTTGGCCTCCCATTTGCTGTTCTCCATTTGTTGATAAGAAGCATATTCCACGATGCTCCCATTATTCTACCATATGCGATAATAGCCGGAGCCATAAATGTCAACATCGCTGCAGCAAGCCAAACAGGGGTTAATGTTCCTTCAGATTGAATACCAAATAGCGTAGTACCTATTGTCGCTCCCACCAAAAAACCTAATGTTAGAATTCGACGGAATCCTCTTCGGAAAATTCTACTCTTGATGCCGCTCTTCTTCTTTTTCCCAACAAGTTGGGCATTGAGTGTCTCCCAAGGTGAAACTATTACAGGAATTGCAATTAGAACACCAATCAAAAACAAATTGGGCTCATAGAATACTTCTGGATTAAACAATAATTCTGTAATTAACAATAATACTCCTGTCATACCCATCATGTACAAGCCCACACCTAGTGTAACTGTTCTCTCCTTCAGTAGTTCTCTTGCATCCTGCAAACCACGTGTAATTCTATGCACTTCGTATAGATTATCATCTATCTCAAAAGCAACTTGTAAATTAGATAATTGGCGCGGAATAAACCATGTCCAAACAGGTATTGCAATCGTGAAAGCAATCAATGCTGGGAAAATATAGCGGATTTGGAGGTCGGTAGGGTTTGCAATTGTTACTGCCTGAACACTGGGTAGAGCAATTATCGTCAATAGCGAACATAAAGTGAAGAAACGTACTTGATTGCCTCTCTTCATGTTCACGCCACAGCGTATTAGATTCATCAACTAATCGCCAACAAGAGCATAGCCAAATTAGCGATTATTTTGTAAAAAGCGACTGATTCTATCAAATGCCTCGTTCAATAGTTCCACATCTGGAAGATAGACAATTCGGAAATGACCTTTGCCCAACTCTGCTGAAAATCCACTTCCGTGAACCACCAAAACATGCTCTTGATGTAGTAATTCAAGGACGAATTGCTTATCATCTTGGGCCCATTTTTTATCTGTTAATTTGACAAACATGTAGAATGCCCCTCCTGGAGATTGAACTTCCAAACCATCTATTGCTGAAATTCTCTCAACACATAGGTCGCGTTGAGTAATTATTTTCTGTTTATAGGCATCCATCCAAGTTCTGTCATTGGTCAACCCTGCAAGATATCCCAATTGGGCAGGTGTCGAAGCACAAAGCCTTGAACGGAGCATACGCTCAATGCCATCTCTTACTAAATTCATTCTCCCTGTGGGGTCATGAATTGCCATATAACCAATCCTCCAACCTGGAGCATAGTATACCTTTGAGACCCCATTT
>DUCL01000202.1:691-13672 GCA_012959845.1 Candidatus Poseidoniales archaeon | reverse complement strand
ATTGAGAGAAGAGCGATTTTTGATTGTCAAAAAGCAGAAGCAAGAGCTCATATTTTAGAAGGCTTGGTCAAGGCACAAGATAGAATCGATGATGTGGTCAAGGTTGGAAAAGCCAGTTCAAGCCGTGAACAATTTGAAAACGTATTACGCGGTGATGAAACCATGTCTGGTATCGCTAAATTTGATTTTACAGAACCACAAGCCAAGGCAATTGCAGAAAGAAGGTTGTACCAACTGAGTCGATTAGATGTTGAAAAGGTTCAGAATGAGTTTGATGAGTTGCAGATAAAAATTGCAGATTTGACAGATATCATTTCATCTCAAACACGTCGATTCAATATCTTGTTGAGCGAATTGAGTGAAGTTGTTGAACGACATGGAGATGAGCGCAGAAGCCATATTGATCCAATGCCATTATCGATGAATAGAGAGGATTTAATCGAGGAACGTGCAATAGTAATTACTCTAACCAATGACAATTATATCAGGCATCTTCCTGCAGAATCTTTCCGTATGCAGAATCGCGGTGGAAAGGGGATGAAGGGTGTTCAAACCAAGAACGAAGATTTCCCAATAAACCTGATTACATGTTTCAGCAAAGATAGATTGCTAATTTTCACCAATAGGCCGGCTACAAAGAAGGACAAAGATGACAATGAAGTACCGTATATTGAAGGGCGTGTATATGGCCTCAAGGCATGGGAAACACCTCAAGGTTCAAGGATTAGTAGAGGGAGTCACATCCGCAATATACTCGGATTAAAGGACGATGAGCATGTTGTTTCGATAATTCCTTTGAGTAAGAGTCTAATCGAGGAGCCAGAGGGTCATTTGTTAGCATTTGCGACTAAGAAAGGGGTGATCAAGAAGAGTAGACTTTCTGATTATGTTAAGATTAATCGTAATGGAAAGAAAGCCATTAATCTTGCTGCTGATGATGAACTAGTGACCGTTAGAAGTGGTACTGAGGAGCATGATGTAGTCATGGTATCCGATTTGGGCAGAGCATGTCGTTTCAATCTATCAAATGTTAGAACGCAAGGAAGAGTTTCTAGTGGAGTTAGAGGAATTAGACTTGACCCTAATGCATCTCTTGCTGGCATGATAATGACCAACGATATTGACACAAGTGTCTTGACTCTTTCAAAGCAGGGAATGGGTAAGAGAACTCGTATCGGTTTGGGTGAGAAAATCCCAACCATTAGAGAAGGCGAACAGCAGTACGATGAAGACGGTATAGCAAAGACTGAGATGGATGGTTACCGGGTCACCAAACGCGGTGGAAAGGGAGTTATTACGATGAATCTCAATGAAGGAGATACTATTTCTAGAGTTCATCAAATTCCAAACTTAGGCGATCAGTTATTCTTATTGTCTGGTAAAGGAATAGTAATTCGTATTTCTGCAATGCAGACCAAGGAAACATCGGGAAGGTCCTCAAAAGGCACTCGTGTTATGGAATTACGTGACAAATCCAAGAAATCATACATAGATAAACTAATTTTCAGTGCTAGAATGCCTGCGGATTTAGTTGACGGGGATAGCAGTACTGCCGATGCCGATGAATCCGGCGAAAGCGGCGAAGAAGAGTGATTTTCTAAGTTATTCAACAAATGCTTTGTTGCGACGAGTTCAAACATAGTGAGTTGTTGTCGTTGAACGCGGCGGCGACTTGTCGCGGCATTAGGTGAATTGAAATGGATGAGCGTGCACTGATTTTTGATTGGAATACAATTGATTATGATATTTCTCGAAATTCAAATAATCATCCACACGGTGTTTGGTTTGATGATGAAACTCTAAGAGATGGATTACAGAGTCCAAGTGCGCGCAATCCATTGATTTCACAGAAAATTGAATTGCTAACTTACATGGAAAAATTGGGAATCCAAAAGGTCGACTTAGGTTTGCCAGGAGCAGGTCCATTCCATGTAGAGCATATTGATGCGATGCTAAGCCATATCACCGAAAATGATTATGCAATAAGGCCTGGTGCTGCTGTTAGGACATTGATGAATGACATTCAACCGTTGGTTGATTTGCAACAAAAGCATGGAATCCAAATCCAAGCGAGTGCATTTTTGGGAACTAGTCCAATACGGCAATTTACTGAAGGATGGACTATGGAAAGATTACTGTCAACGATGGAGACAGCAGTCTCTTTTGCAGTTGAAAATGATGTACCAGTAATGTTTGTGACTGAAGATACTACAAGGTCAAAGCCCGAAGATGTCAAAATGATTTATCGAAGAGCCATGGAATTAGGTGTTCGTCGACTATGCGTTTGTGATACATGTGGACATGTAACCCCAAATGGTGTTAAGAAATTATTAAACTTCATCGATGAAGAAGTGATAAAGGATTCAGGATATATGCGTAATGAAATTGAAGTCAACTGGCATGGACACCAAGATAGAGGTTTAGGAGTTGCCAATAATATTGCAGCGGTTGAAGCAGGTGCTGATGTTATCCATGGTACTGCATTAGGAGTTGGAGAAAGAGCGGGTAATGCACCACTTGACCAGACACTGGTTAATTTGAAATTGATGGGTGTTATTGACAACGACTTAACATTGTTAGACGAGTATGTAAGGAAAGCGAATGAGTATATTGAAGTGCCTTTACCACATAACTATCCAGTATTCGGAAGAGATGCCTTTGAAACCGGAACAGGCGTACATGCTTCTGCTGTAATCAAAGCGATGAAAAAAGGAGATCAATGGCTTGCTGATAGAGTCTATTCCGGCGTTCCAGCTGCTGATTTTGGATTAAAGCAGGTTATTCGCATCGGTCATATGGCCGGCCGTTCTAACATCATTTGGTGGCTTGAACAAAATGAAATAGAAGCAAATGATGATTTAATTGCGCATATGTTTGAAATCGCTAAGAGTCAAAGAAGGAATATGACCGATGAAGAAATTCATCAAGCGGTTGAATCATTCAATAGTAAGTGAAGACGAGGAGATTAATTCTCTTCTTCAGCATCGCCGATTCCATCGGTATCAACGTCATCATTTATTTTTGAAGAAGTCCATTCAGAATCAACTCCGTCTTCACTCCATTCGCCTTCTAATGCGACTTCATCAACATCGACTTCTTCTCTCCATGAAGGTTCACCTTGTGAGCCACATGTGATGAACCTACCATTCTCATCAACCTGTTTTTCTAGTAGTTTTAGATGTTTAGCGATTGGTAAAAAGTGACCTACTGGCATGCCAGCAGAGGTAAACGGATTGGTTGCTGCGCCAATTACCAAACCATCTTCTGGTGCAACGACATCAACGGTTAATCCCGGTGTTGCAGGGTCAGAAATACTAGCAACAACCTCGCCGTTTTTCATCAATGTTCCAGCACTGACAAACATATCCAGTAATCCTCCTTCACCAGCACGAATCCAACTTGAACCAGAAGCCAATACTCTAAATTTTGGCCTATTCGGTTTACCAGGAATCATTTTCATTATTCTTAGAGAATTTAGAACTCCATGTATGGCTACCTTTACAGATTCATGGTCCAGCAGATCCGCGCCACCGCCCTCATAGGTAATCGATGGAATATCTAAAGAGTTAGCAAATTTCCGTAGCGACCCTCTAGGAGGCTTTGAATCCAAAATGATCTCGATACCGAATGACTTGGCGAGTAAGTTAGTGCCTACATTAGCGAGGTCAGCCCTTATTTGTGGCATATTACTTCTCCCCTTAGCCGCACTATGTAGGTCTATTATCGCATCAGAATCTTCTATTAAATTACGAACTATTTGAGCCGCAACTCTTCTTGTAGTTGGCCCCTTTAAATCACCAGGGAATTGACGATTTAAATCTCTACCATCTGGAAAGTACCTAGATTTTGCCCGATATCCTGGAAGATTGACCACCGGAACAATACGGATTGTTCCAGCCATTTTTTTAGGGTCCAGTTCTTTGCCAATATCGGTGAAAGCATTACTCAATAGATGAGTGCAAGCACTTGGACCAGTCAGTTCATCGCCATGTACTGCTCCGAGGATAGTAATAGTGGGGCCTGGGCGAACACCGTGCAAAATTGTGACAGGAATTGGCCAAGAATCACCTAATTCAACTTCCAATAGAGGTAATTTAATCGTTCTCAATGTTCCCGGTTTGATACGCTTTCTGTAGAATCGAACATCACCCCATTCTGCGCCCCTATCCCATTCTGGATGGTCTTCAGGTTGGTGAGAAGCCATAGCTTCTTCAATAGCCATTCTCCTACTTTTAGGCATTTCCACCGCGACCCGAACTTTGGTCTTCTTGACCTTCTTCTTGCCACCCATGAACAGCCCTTTGATTCATTCATCATCAATACTGCGCTTAATTCCGATGGATTACCAAAGCAAACATAGGCTTTGAGTCTAAGCAACGGACATGAGCGGAGTTGGAGTACAACGTCAATATGCGAAAAAATCAATTTGTTTTGGTTGTGGACCTGCAAATGATAAGGGTTTGAGGATAGATAGTCATCGGATTGAGAATGGTTTGACTCTTAATTTCACTCCAGAAGAACATCATCAAGCTTTTCCAGGGATGATAAATGGAGGAATAATTGGTACATTGTTAGATTGTCATGGTAATTGGACTGCTGCCATTGCTATTATGGAAGCACAAGGTATGGAAGAACCTCCTTGCACTGTAACCGCTTCATATTCTGTGAAATTACGCCGTCCAACACCCAAAGATTGTCAATTGGTAATAACAAGTCAAGTAAAGGAATTGCTTGATGATAGGGCAGAAATTGAATTATTGCTAGAAGCAAATGGCAAGGTCTGTGCCACAGGTAGTGGATTATTTGTGGCGGTAAAAGAAGGGCATCCCGCCTATCATCGTTGGAATTGAGGTGTTGAATTGGCCAAAGCGTCAGGCATTGCTTATGCTGCTTTGTTGCAGTTGAGAGATGAAGTTATTCATATTATGAAAGATATGCCTGCATGGCAGAATGAAGATGTTGAAAAGTTGGCCGAAATTCCTCTGGGAGTACTAAGAAAAAATGCTACTCAAAGGCATGGTGTGACAAGATGGAAGAAAGGTGTAAACCTCAATAATCTGTCAATATTTGATGTGGAGGTAATAGATCTACATCCTTGTTTGCTAACAACTGAATGGAATGCATATGCTGCATTTGTCCTGCACCATGAATATATTCACGCACTCGGTTGGAGGGCGCACAATTCTATATTTAGGTCGTTAGAAAGTTCATGGCCAGGCAATAGTGCTGCTGGTGATGGGCCAAGGTTTACTGAAACTCTAAGGTTATCCAAGGCAAAATGGCTTTGGGTGTGTAAAACTTGTGACAAATCATATCCCCGGCAAAAACAAGCAAATCGTAGATACAAATGCAGAAATTGTTCTACGCTACTTATCGACCAGAAAATATAATCGAAAAATCAAATCATCTGTCAACATATCGGCTAATTGAAAGCAGAAGCCTACCAGCAGGGACTATGAGAGCGGAGTCTAAGTCTACTTCGCTGGCAATATTATTTATTCTCATCCTACTTTCATCTATTATTCCATTAGCATCAGCCGGATTAACAGATAGTACAAATGGGGGCCGGTTGTTTCTAGCTTGTGATGATATTGAGAATTGCTCATTATCATCTACCGCAGCAACTGGAGAAGAAATGATTTCCCAAGATGTCATGGCGACACCTGGGCAAGCAAAGGAAATCACATTGGAATTTGAGATGGAACCACGGCAAAAAGAACTGGCTCTACTTCCTGACATTTTGGATGAGATGGTAATAGATTTGCGTTTGAGAGAAGATGCAACGGGATGGACTCGTCCAGAATTGGACATCTCATTAATCATTGGAAATAGTGTTACTGATTGGAATTTTCCTGCTCAAAATGTTCCCTCTCAAACTGCAAATGAACCCTATATGATGAGCGACGAGACGCTCGATTTGCAAAATGATAGACTATTATGGGCAGGACAAAATGTACGTTTGAGATTGACATTTACTATCGATAGACCAAGTACTTGGGAACTGCATCTTTGGGGCAATTCATTCCTTGAACTGACAATTCCGTGGTCGCAAAATATTGATGATGCAAATATCGATGAACCATCAAGTGATTCAAATCCCATTGATACAGAATTTGAAACTGTTCATTATGGTGCACTAGTAGAAAGTGATAGAGATTGTTGGGAATTTGATGTTGAGGAACATGAATTGCTTAAGGTGATTCTGGTATGGGAACCTGTGCCAATAGAAATTGAACAATCACATGGATTACCCGATTTAATCACTCCCAATGGAAGGCTTGCGGGTCAGCCTGAAATAATAATTGAAGAAGATGACGAAGAGACTAGAGTCTCATATCGCTGGAGGGCTTTGCCAATCGGGCAGTATCACTTTTGCATTGGAGGAAAAGCAGGTGCATTCCAGCCATATTATTGGGCTGGTTTGTTAGGATTTGAGGGGATGGGACCAATAGACCCTAGCAGTTTTGAGAGCGAATCATATTATCCTGCGGGTTCTGCAATAATAGATGATTCTGAAACAGCAATAAACCTACAAAGAAGCAATAGTCCAATATTGATACTTAGCATCCTATCCTTCCTTGGTTTTGGCTTTGGAGCGTTACGATTAACAACATCAGCAGCAGTACGTTTCGGACTATTCACGCCGGGGGTAATTCTCTTGCTCTTTGGAGGAATAATTAGTCCAGTTTGGGCATTGGCCGATGAGGTTCAACTCGAGGGTGAAATTTCCTTTGATGATATGGTGGATATGAGGTTACAACAATTGTGGGATATATCATATCCAGGTGTTCCACAGCAAACTTTGGTTGAGCATACAGGCTCTACATGGGGTATGTTAGATGGAGAAAATTTCAAATTAAGATTGAATGTAGAAAAAGCATATCCTCTTGAAAATGGTAGGTATCAATTATTGATTCCGGAATTACAATCCTTCCGGCTGGACGAGGCAATATTTTCCCAGGTAGCAAAAGGCGGTTCTCAAACCACTGATGAGGGAATGTTAGAACAACAAACGGTTAGATTCATTCTTCTTGCAGGCCGTTCTATGTTGCTCGATTTTTTGATGATGGAAGCACTGATGATAGTTGATGAGGAACCATCATCTTCCATTTTCCATCTCGATGTTGACATGGTTGAAACTAGTTCAACAGGTGCAGTTTCAGTGCCAGCATGGGGTACGAGGCCATCATTTATTTCAGAAAGTGAATGGTCAAAATTACAGTTTGCATTATTCCCAGAAAGAATATCCATCACATTGTGTGACTGTGAATTGGATTTATTAGATGTCCGATTCACGCCATCGGATGGATTTGATCTAGCCGATATACCAGATGCAATATTGATACGTAATGCAAGTGGATTAATGGATAGTTCAGTATATATTGCTGGATTCGGTTTTGTATTATGCTTAGTAGCAACACGAATTGAGTTTGTTAGAATTAATACTGCACGAGAACTAGCCCAAGAAATGTTTGTTCAATCCAAATGGGATTAATCATCATTCTTTTCTAGAGCATCATCAATTGCTTTCTTGACTTCGGAATCATCCAGTTCAGATTTATCTGCAGCCTTCTTGATAGATTCTTCTTCCTCTTCTGTAATCTCTCCATCTTTGGCCGCTGCTTTAATCGCAGCCTTTACATTCATTTCCGCCGCCTCAGCATCAGTAATGCCCAAAGCCTCTTGGAATGATTTCAATTCTGCTAATTCTTCTTCTGTGATAATTCCATCTTCCCATGCAGAGTTGTATGCCTCGACGAGGAATTCTTTGTATGCATCGGGATTGAGAAGGACATCACGAATTAATCCATGATTAACTCCTGAACCGCCTGGTGAGGCCTCAAGTATCGCGATTGAACGACGGATTTCTTTGACAGCCATATCTTTCAAACCGTGCCCAGCCCAAATTGCACCAGCAGCAATAACTGCAGATGCAAACCAACGCATTACATCGGGGTCAACAAGATTTCCTGGGCTTACCAAGTGGAAAATACCTAGCACAGCCATTGCCGCACCACACATTACTTCGAACCAATCATTCAAGTCTGGCTCGTCATCAAACACTGCGAGGCGTTCTTCAACCATTGACTCAACATCGTCGCTCATGCAGTAGACACCGTTAGCGGTGGGTATTAGGGGTGTCGCATGACAAAGACAATAATTTGATAATTAATCCATATCATTTTGGCACCGGATATTGACATATTGGCAAAATAAACAGGCGCGCTCCTTTTGGACTGTTGGCACGGATGTGAACTTATGTCGGCGCAACATCAAGAGGTGATGTCATTAGATTTGCCCGACAAAGCAAAGAAATTCTTGACTGAGGTGTGGGGAATTAAAAGGTTGTATCCACCACAGTCAGAGGCGATGCCAGCAGTGCTTTCAGGATCAAATACATTATTGGCAATTCCGACTGCAAGCGGCAAGTCATTAATTGCTTACATCGGTATTCTGCGTAAATTATTAGTTGATGATATTGGTTCAAAAGCAGTATATATCGTTCCATTGAAAGCACTAGCCAGTGAGAAATACGATGACTTGAAAGAACTCGGAGACCATCTCGGATTAAAGGTCGGCCTTGGAATTGGCGATTCAGTACGAGAAGCTGCAAATATCGACACATGTGACATTCTAGTCTGCACATCCGAAAAATTGGACTCAATAATACGCTCAAATTCTGATATTGCCGCAAATGTATCGATAGTAATTGCAGACGAATTTCATTTGATGAACGATTCATCAAGAGGACCTACATTAGAGATTAATCTGACTAGACTTAGATATCTAAGGCCAAAATCGCAATTGATAGCACTCTCGGCAACAGTCGGCAATTGTGAGGAATTGGCTCTATGGTTAGATGCCACATTGGTGCGATCCGAATGGAGACCTGTGGCACTTGAATACTCTACTTTTCATGATTTACACGTTGAACCAAGAATGGTACAATCTTCACAAATAGGTGAAGAGATTACAATATTGAATCCTCCAAGAGATATTGAAGGGCCTAAATCACATCCAGCCGGTGCTATCGTAATCGATTCTCTCGCACAAGATGGGCAGTTGCTTGTTTTCGTTGGAACTCGTCGCTCTGCCCAATCGGAAGCACGTTCTCTAGCCAAACGGGTCAAAAAGGTCTTGGCAAAGCAAGACCCAGAGCGCCTATCAAAATTGCAACAACTAGTTACAAAATTATCAAGAAACACTCAGTCTTCAATGGGCGAGTCTCTTTGTGAAGCGATATCAGGTGGTGTTGCATTTCATCATGCAGGTTTGACGCATGCTCAAAGAAAAGAGATTGAATCAGCATTCAAACAAGGATTATTGGTTGCATTAACAGCGACGCCTACACTAGCGGCAGGAGTTAATTTGCCCGCTCGAAGGGTGCTGGTTAGAGATATCAAACGTTGGGATGATGGAATGAGTCGGCCACTCCCTGTCATGGAAATAAGGCAAATGCTCGGACGTGCAGGAAGGCCAAAGTATGATGATTTTGGAGAGGCATGGATTCTTTGTAAAGGAACGGATGGTTGGGAAATAGCAGATGAGGTTAGCGACAAATACTTCTTTGGTCCGATTGAAGATATTACTTCAAAATTAGCCAGTGAACCAGCGATGAGAATGCATTTATTGTCGATGATTACATCAGGTGGAATGCAACACCGCTCGTCAATTATCGGATTTTTCAAGGCCACCTTCTTAGGGCATTGTATGTCATCTGAAGTACTTGAAGAGAGACTGGATACCATGTTACATTGGCTAATTGAGGAGAGATTCATCAGAAGGGTTGGAATTGATGAACACTTTTCGTTAAGTCATGACCTCAAACAGCAATCCGCTGAGATTCCCGTATCTGAAACTCATATGCCTGTATGGGCGAAAATTGCCGATTCAACCGGAGGTGTTGAATGGAACTTTGAAAGCGAAAGTGATTATGAAAAGCCATTCACACAAAGGAGTTCTGCTCATTCAAAAGTATCGCTTGGCTTTTCTAATGCCAGTACTTTGAGAAATGTAGGTGGCTGGAAAGACGAGGTCAAGAGTGATGATTTGGCTATGAAATATGAAGCGACAACAATGGGTGAACGAATAACTCAATTCTACCTAGATCCACTCTCCGCCTCGATTCTAAGACACGGGATGAGGAGAGCAATACGTCGCTTGGTAAGAGGTAATGCTCCAGTTACTGATTTTGGAATTATTCATCTTGCAACAGCCACTCCCGACTTTTCTTCACTATGGGCTAAGACAAAGGATATGGCACAAGGTTCTCCATTATGGGTCAAAACCAATAGCGTTGAAGATGAATTGTTACATGATTCGGCATATGAGGAGAGATTGCTTGGCTATGTGAAATCGGCATGGATGTTAGAAATGTGGATGGACGAGAATACGCTGAGAGAAATTGAAACAACATTGGATGTTTCGCCTGGGGATGTAAACTATCGTGTTGATACCATCAGTTGGCTGATGTCAGGAGCGCAAGCAATTCTAATGGCAGATGATGCATTTTCAGAAGAACACATGGAGCAGATATCAATATTATCCAGTCAAATTGATGTTCTCAAACAAAGGGTTAGGCATGGCTGTAAGAAGGATTTACTTCAATTGGTAAATATTCGCTCAATCGGCCGACGAAGAGCTAGAGAACTTGCATCAATGGGCTATAGAACTATCAAAAGTTTGGCAGCGATGAGTAACACTGAGAAAAAGACGCTATCAAGCAAACGTGGGTGGGGTCCAAAAATTGTTGATAATTTGCTTGTTGAAGTGGAAAAAATCATCAGGCCTAAAGAATATGATAAAGAGGCATTAAGACTAATAAAAACAGGACAATCCATAGATGATGAGAAATTAAGAGAGGACGATATTCCATTAGATGATGAGAATTATGCGGTTGATTGAAAATAGAAGTGCTCCTGCCTCGTATTGATGACAATGCCTAAGTTTCCTTGCATTGCATGGCGAAGTGACAAACCTGTCACCTCAAAACAACTGGTTGCAAATTTTCTCGACAATAGATTAGATGATAGATGGATGTTAGTAGCACAACATGCTGTCCAATTTGAACAACAACTCTGGACCGCTTGGAATTGCTGTGAAAGAAATTTTGCCAATGGCAATCAATTAGCAAGAGGCAGAGATGCGGAGTTTTTACGATACATTGCGGGAACACACCATGTCAGCGATGCATTTGTGAGGGCAGGTATTCAAGACGGAGCAACGTCGGGGTGGATATTGTATTTGCCAAAACCGGTATTGAAGCAAGAGGGTATTGCAGGCTTACAACCTTCAGTACCCGATGAGGACAAACTCAATGATTTTGCTTCCAATTGCCGAATATTGCTATCTTCTCTTGGATTAGAAAATAGCGAAACTGTGGCGAGTTTCTCAGCCGAATCGGCCCAAAAATTAGGATTGGATACAGATGGAATACCCCAAGAAAAACTTCAGCAGGCATTGATTGGACATATTTTGTCTGCTGATTTCTCAGCATAATAAGATTTTACCTCATAGCGTTCTAACACTCTTGATGAGAGAGTTCAAGCACTGTGGGCCTTTACATAGCGCTATGGTGATAAGTTCTAGTCCGTCAAACTCAGATTTTTCAACGGGCCGATATTTGGACCAAAGGAAGATTGGCAATGCCTTACAGCAGGCTGTTGATTTCGGTGCAAATTATGCAGAAGTGCGATTGGTTGCAGAAACGGGGTCAAGTGTAAATCTGAGAGATGGAAAATTAGAGAATGCGATTCCAGGTCAGGAAGTTGGTGTTACACTTAGAATTCTGGCCGATGGTGCGTGGGGAGTCCATTCAACGACCGACATAGCCTCTTTAAGCGAACAAATTGAGTCAACAGTTCGTTTGGCAAAAGCAGTTGCAAAGCGTAGGTCTAGTTCTGATAATCCAGTTCAGTTAGCAGAAGTTCCAATTTTTCAAGATGAAGTTCACTGGCGGCCAAAAAAGGATATTAGAAATACAGATCTATCAACAAAAATCGATATGCTGAAGGATATTGCAAATAGTGCAAGTGATGACGAAAAAATAGTTTCAACCACTTGTGGATGGGCAGATGAACATATTCACACCGAACTATTGACTAGTGAGGGAATGGATAGAGTTTGGTCATTCCAGCGTTCACTGGTGAGGGGGATGGTAACCGCAAGAGATGATGATGAAGTCGTATCCTATAGAACGAGATATGGCGGAGAAGGTGGACTAGAATTAATTGAGGCATGTGACTTAGGCCAGTTGGGTAGCGATGCAAGGATTGCAGCTCTAAGGTTATTGAAAGCAAAACGCGCACCTTCTGGAAAAATGCCATTGATTGCAGACCGTGACCTTACCGGAGTATACATCCATGAGGCGCTCGGACATCCATGTGAAGCTGATTTAGTCGCTGCAGGAGATTCTTGCCTCGATGGTAAATTAGGTCAGAAAATAGGTTCAGATATTGTGACGGTTATCGATGACCCGACGATTAGAGGTGGATATGGGGCATATCCAATAGATGATGAAGGAGTCAACACAAGAACCAAGAAACTGATCACCAAAGGAGTACTAACCGAATATCTTAATCATAGGGAAACAGCAGCACATTTTGGTATTCAACCAAATGGTGGTGCCCGTGCCCAAGACGGTCTCCATCATCCACTTGTTAGAATGTCAAATACCATGATAATGGGTGGAACTCACAACGATATGGATGATTTGCTGGAAGATATCAGTTATGGAATATATGCCTGTGGTTCTCGTGGCGGTCAGGTCGATACCGGCAAAGGTTCATTCCAATTCGCAGCACAGGAAGCATGGTTAATCGAAAACGGTGAACTAACTACACCTCTAAAAGATGTAAGTGTTAGCGGATTGACATTGGAAATATTACAAAATGTAAACGGATTGACTAGGGATGCAAAATTAGCAGCACCAGGTTTCTGTGGCAAAGGGCAAACAGTCCCTGTTGGAGATGGCGGCCCAAT
>DUCL01000202.1:0-680 GCA_012959845.1 Candidatus Poseidoniales archaeon | reverse complement strand
GATAAATGTTACCAGATGATGCAATAACGCGTATCGTTGAAGGTGCGCAATCAATTGGCCAAATATGCCAATCAAAAGGAATCGCTGAGTGGGAAGTCGTCGCATTCCAATCATATGGTCATGAGTTGGATATTGAAGCGGGTAAGATAAAACTCGCCGCCGGTGGAGGCGATGGTGGATATGGCGTACGTGTATTGGATGGCGGAAGATTCGGCTATGCGCATTTGGTTGATGTTTCCGGCGCTGAGCATGCTGTTTCACAGGCAATTTCAATCGCAAAGATTTCACCTGCAATAGAAGGGTTTTGCCTTCCAGAGAATCAAAAATCAACAGAGGTATTAGGCCGTTGTGATAATAGAATACTAGACGTTGGTCCTGAGGATTTGTTAGAACAAGCAGATGCGATTTTGAATGAAGTTGCTTCATTGGATTCTAGGGCAGTGGTAACCGGTGGAGGTGTTGGAGTTTCAGCAACTGCAGGGGCTATTGTAACCAGTCAAGGCATTCTATCCAGTGGGATTTCAACTTCTCACGGAGCAGGTGTTCAAGTTAGTATAGATGAAAACGATGAATTGACAAGTGCTTGGGAAAGTAGTTCTAGTCGTAAACTGCTAAAATCAGTTCCAGACTGTATTGAAACTTCAGTTCATTGGGCTCAGTGTACCAGAGGGCCAATAGAG